>JAAWDW010000087.1 GCA_022793975.1 Bacillota bacterium | reverse complement strand
GATGTTGAAATGTGTAAAGCTATTGCTGAATACGGACTTACGCTTGTAAAGAACGGAGACGGTATACTTACTCATTGTAACGCCGGTCAGCTTGCTACTTCAAAATACGGTACAGGTCTCGGTCCTTTTTTCTTAGGAGCGGAACGTGGCATAAAATTAAAAGCCTGGGTTGATGAAACAAGACCACTGCTTCAGGGGTCGCGACTTACTGCTTTTGAGCTTCAGCGTGCCGGAATAGACTGTACTCTTATATGTGATAATATGGCGAGTATCGTTATGAAAGAAGGAAAAATAAATGCTTGCTTTGTGGGATGTGACAGAGTTGCTGCTAACGGAGATACTGCCAATAAAATAGGAACGAGCGGTGCAGCAATACTGGCGAAATATTATAATATACCGTTTTATGTCTTCTGTCCATCGGCAACAATAGATTTTAACTGTCATAGTGGAGGAGAAATAGAAATAGAAAAAAGGCCTGAGGCAGAAATAAAAAAAGAATTTTTTGCGAGTCCGACAGCACCGGACGATGTAAAATGCTATAATCCGGCATTTGATATTACGGAAAACGAACTCATAACAGCAATTATAACAGAAAAAGGTATATGTTATCCGCCGTATGATATAAGTTTGAAAGAATTATTTTATAAGGAGCAAAGCAAATGACTGCAAAATACATAAGCGATGAAGAAGCAGTAAAAGAGATCTTAGATGTAGGGAAACGAATGTATGCTGCAGGATTTACAGCTGCAAACGACGGTAATATAAGCGTAAAAGTATCGGCGAGTGAAATATGGACAACCCCTTCCGGTATCTCAAAAGGTTTTATGACAAAAGAGATGCTTGTAAAAACGGATCTTGAAGGAAATATTCTCGAAGGAAATATGAAACCGTCGTCTGAGATTAAAATGCATTTGCGTATATATAAAGAACTTCCCGATGCGGGAGCTGTTGTGCATGCACATCCACCTGTTTCGACAAGCTTTGCTGCGGCAGGAATTCCGCTTGATAAAGCATATCTTCAGGAATCTGTCGTACGTCTCGGCGTAATTCCCGTTGTGCCATACGCACCTCCGGGAACGGAAGCCCTTGCTGATAGTGTGGGTGAATATTGCCATAACTATAACGGATTGTTTCTTGAGCATCATGGTGTCGTTACCTGGTCTTCTGATGCGGTGAAAGCATTTTATATTCTCGAAAGTATTGAGCACGATGCAAAAATAAATATGAACCTGCGCCTTATGGGAATTGAACGCCCGATGACGGAGTCGCAGATTGATGAGCTTATCGAAATGCGTAAAATATGGGGCGTAACCACAGGTGGAAGACCCAAAAGTAAATAAAAATTACCGTAATTATTTATCATAAATTTATTGCATACCCGTTTCCGAAAAAGAATATTATGTACAAGCAATTAAAAAAAGAGACGGGGTGTGATAATGAGAAGATCGAGACATCGCAGAACGTACAGAAGAAATGTTTCTGCAAACAGATATGCGAAAAAAACAGGGATGAATTTATTCGCTGTTGCTGTTATAATAGGATTAGCGGTAGCGCTCGGATTTTTAACAACAAAATGTGTTATTTATCCTCTCATACTGGGACAAGAAGCGTCATTTGACGTTGTGCTTGATAAAATTGGTTTTATCGGAGATAAAACCAATGCTGAAGACAGTATAGAAGACAGCAATAATGCCGACAACCAAGAAAATCAAACAAATAATGTAAATAATGACAATAATGTTTCAGCGCCTAGTATTACACAAGGAAACAATGTTGCTATTCCGACTACAAATGCGGGTATAAACGAGCAGGAAGCAAATCCTGCACAGCAGACATTGCAGTCCGGATATGTCATACAATTCGGTAGTTTTTCAAGCGAGGGAGCAGCAGATCAGCTTGTAAATGAACTGAAAAATTCGGGAATAGATGCTTCTATTGCACAGAAAGACGGTTTGTACAAAGTAGTAGGGCAAATTTTTGCTGATAAAGAAAGTGCACTTAACAATAAGGTGAACATAGATGCTCTTACAGGAGCAAAGTACAGCGATGCTTTTGTAACAAGTTTTTAACTGGCTACATAGAGAATTTTTAAAAACAGCACTGTAAAACGGCGAAAGGACACAAATTAAACAATGATACCTTTATCGACTAAAATGCGACCTGAAACGCTCGATGATTTTGTCGGACAGACACATTTTATGTATCGTGGCTCGCTTCTTTATAATTCTATAAAAAATAAGACTTTTGATTCAGCAATATTTTTCGGACCATCAGGTACGGGTAAAACTACTCTCGCACGCATAATTGCTAGAGAAACTAACGCCGATTTTTACGAAATAAACGCAAGTACTTCAGGAATAAAAGAACTTAAAGAAATAATAGACAAAGCAAGACTTAAATTTTTTGGTCTGCAGAAAGAAACGACATATGTGTATATCGATGAATTTCACAGATGGAATAAACTTCAGCAGGATTCGCTTCTTGCAGCTTTGGAAGAAGGTGTCATACGCTTTATAGGAAGCACTACGGAAAATCCATACTTTGCTGTAAATAATGCGATAATAAGCCGTGTACGCAATATATACGAGTTTAAAAGACTTGAAACAAGTGATATAGTTTCAATAATTAAACGTACGATTACGGACAAAGAAAAAGGATTCGGCAATCTCAACATAAAGTATGATGAAGAAGCTCTGCGCGTACTTGCCGATATGTCCGGAGGCGATGCGAGAGTAGCTCTCGATACTCTTGGTTTTATAGTGGACAACCTCAGTGAAGAAGATCGGGTTGATATGAAAGTAATTGCGGAGGCGATGCAAAGACAAACTGCATTTTATGATAAAAAAGAGGACAAGTACAATTTGCTTTCAGCTCTGCAAAAATCTATAAGAGGATCGGATCCTGATGCTGCCGTTCATTATCTTGCGCGTCTTATAGAGGGCGGTGCAGATATTCAGACAATAGGAAGACGTCTTATGGTTATTGCTTCGGAAGATATAGGGATGGCATATCCGAGCGCGATTTCTGTAGTCACGGCCTGTGTACAGGCGGCCTTAATGATAGGTTTTCCGGAGGCGCAGATAAATTTGGCACAGGCAGCAGTGCTTCTTTCTTCATGCCCGAAGTCAAATGCTGCATGTGAGGCGCTTAACAAAGCTATACATGATATAAG
>JAAWDW010000086.1 GCA_022793975.1 Bacillota bacterium | reverse complement strand
TGAGTCCCGCAAGCACCGCAATCCCCGTATCAAATACTTCTATCTGTTTCGCTGATTTTTCAAGATCTACATCTTTCTTCGTATAAGAGCCGTAAGTATAAAGTATACCCATAGCTATCGAAAGTGAGAAAAACATCTGTCCCATAGCTGCGACTACTGTCATAAGCGAGAAATTTTTGAAATTCGGAATAAAGAAATATTTTACCCCTTCAAGTGCTCCCGGCCTTGTCATCGAATAAACGGCCACAAAAATCGCCAGCACAACAAGCACGGGCATCATAACTTTCGAAGCAAGCTCAACCCCATGCTTAACTCCGGCCAGAATTGCAATCGTCACAACCGCGGTAAACACAACAAACCAAAGTTCTACGCTACCGGCTTGTCCTATAAATTCCGTAAAATAATTATCGTCCGCAAGAAGCTGCGTGCTTCCCTTAATATATTCGGCAAAATATTTTATAACCCAGCCTCCGATTACACAGTAATACGGCACTATAATCATCGGTACTATAGAATTTATCCAGCCTCCGAAATGAAATGCAGGCTTATTCCCAAAGGCCGTAAAAGCGCCTACAGGACTCTTCCCTGTCATTCTGCCGAGTGTCGTTTCCGCCATTATAAGTGTATAACCGAATGTCAGCATCAATACAAGATATACGAGCAGGAACATACCTCCTCCGTATTTTGCCGCAAGATACGGAAATCGCCAAATATTTCCGAGTCCCACAGCGGAGCCGGCAACCGCAAGAACATATCCGAGTTTTCCGGAAAAACTTCCGCGTTCACCATTAGACCCTCCTTTTTTCTTTTCTTCACTTCCGTTCATAACTTTTCTCCTTTTACTCTTTATTACACAGCCTATGCCGCCATAGCATACAGCTTTAATTATTATACCATTTTTAAAAGAGATTGACATTAAAATAACCAAATAATATAATGAATTTAACAGAATAAAACAAAAAACTCGGATAATCCAACAAATTATCCGTTTTTTGCGAATTGAGGTAAAAGAAATGGAAAGAGAAAAACTTAAATCCCGTTTGGGTTTTATCCTGATTTCCGCAGGATGCGCAATCGGAATCGGTAATGTGTGGAAATTCCCTTATATGGCGGGGCAAGGCGGCGGCGGTGCATTTGTCCTTTTTTATATTATATTCCTTGTAATTCTCGGTCTTCCAATTATGACTATGGAATTTGCTGTCGGAAGAGCAAGCCAAAAAAGCCCTGTAAGGGCTTACGGTGCACTTGAAAAGCCCGGTCAGAAATGGCATATCCACGGATATATAACGCTCGCGGGATGCTATCTTCTTATGATGTTCTATACTACCGTTACAGGATGGATGCTTCATTATTTTTATTTGACAGCTGCGGGTAAATTTGTCGGACTTAATTCTGTCGATGTCGCTGAAGTATTTACATATATGCTCGAAGATCCGCTCGTTATGGGCGGCTGGATGGTACTTGTCGTTATAATCGGCGTTTTTGTATGTTCTCGCGGTCTTCAAAACGGGATTGAGCGCATAACAAAAGTAATGATGATCTCGCTGCTTGCTATTATGCTTATACTGGCTGTAAACAGCTTTACACTCGACGGTGCAAAGGAAGGGCTTAAATTCTATCTCATTCCCGATTTTGCTCGAATGAAGCAGCTTGGTATTATTTCAACGATTACAGGGGCAATGAACCAGGCATTTTTTACACTTAGCCTCGGTATCGGTGCAATGGCAATTTTCGGCAGCTATATTGATAAAAAAAGGAGTCTCCTCGGAGAATCCTTAAATATAGCGCTTCTTGATACATTTGTTGCAATTACATCGGGTCTGATAATTTTTCCGGCGTGTTTTACATTTAATGTCGATCAGACTTCCGGACCAAGTCTTATTTTTATAACGCTGCCGAATATTTTTAATAATATTCCGCTCGGAAGACTTTGGGGTAGTCTTTTCTTCATATTTATGTCATTTGCGGCGTTTTCGACTATTCTTGCCGTATTTGAAAACATCATTTCGTGCGTTATGGAACTTACAGGCTGGAGCAGAAAAAAATCAAGCGCTATGAATCTCATACTTATCACTCTACTTTCACTCCCTTGCGTGCTCGGATACAATATACTTGCCTGGGATGGTTTCTCAATATTCGGCGGTGCTGTGCTCGATTTCGAAGATTTTCTTGTGAGCAATATACTGCTTCCTCTTGGCTCTCTTGTATATCTGATGTTCTGCGTCAGCAGATACGGTTGGGGATGGCACAACTTCACAGAAGAAGCCAATACCGGAAAAGGACTGAAAATACAAAATTGGATGCGCCCTTATGTTACATATGTACTTCCGATCATCGTACTGTTCATATTCGCATTCGGACTCTATGATAAATTCTTTTAATTATTGATTTTTACATATTATTTCTGCTGTACACAGCAGAAGGGTATTCGGCTCAGACTTCAGCTATCAGGCTTTACAGCCCCGCCCGTTTCGTCCTCCGGCGAAACGGGCTTTTTCAGCAAGTCTAAACGGACTGTTTTATTTCTCCAGCATTCTATATCCAACACCCAGCTCTGTTACAATATACTTCGGCTCAGCAGGGTTTTCCTCCAGTTTGCGTCTTATGTTTGCCATATTTACGCGCAGTATTTGATTGTCACTCGATGCATAAGGTCCCCATATTTCCTTTATGATATAGTCGTATGTAAGCACTCTGCCTACTTGCTTTGCCAAAAGTGAAACGATTTTGTACTCTATTGCCGTAAATCTTATTTCACGTTCACCGAGCATTACTCGTCTTTTTCCTATATCTATGCTGAGGTCTCCGACTGTTACAGTTTCTCCGCCCGGCGCGCCGGAACCAGAAGTTCTGTCCGCATGACGCAGAGCAGTTCTTATGCGCGCCGTCAGTTCCGAAAGCCCGAACGGTTTAGTTATATAATCATCTGCTCCGAAGTCGAGAGCGTCTACCTTATCCGCTTCGCGGCCACGGGCAGAAACAACAATTATCGGAACACTGCTCCACTCCCGTACCCATTTTATTATCTCAATGCCGTCCATATCCGGCAGTCCGAGATCAAGCAGGATGAGATCAGGACCGTGTGACGCAAGCATCTGCTTTGCCTGTTCCCCATCAGATGCCGTAAGCGGTATATAGCCACCGCTTTGCAGCGCCGTACAGATAAAATTGCTTATGGACTTGTCATCCTCTATTACAAGTATTGTCCTTTTATTCTGATTAATGCTGCTCATAAACCGGTATTTCCTCCATTTTCAACCCGAATCTGAATACTGCTCCTCCATCTCCGTCGGCAGCGTTTTCGGCCTCCAAAAATCCTCCATGCGCTTTGATAATACTCTTGCATACGGAAAGTCCCAGTCCCAGTCCGCGCGTTGCATCCGACACAGTATCTTTATTCATCGTAACATCTTCTATAAGCTTGTCTATATTTTCAAAACCTATGCCTTTACCGTGGTCACGCACTTCACAAACCGCCATATCATCCTGCCTGTACAGTCTTATCACTATATTTTCCCTGTCACCTGAATGCTTGACCGCATTTTCGACAAGATTAAGAAGCACCTGCCGTATAAGCAGTCCGTCCATCGGCACAAGCAGTATTTCTTCCGGTACTTCTACAGAAATTTTGCAGTCCGGATACCGTGTTTTAACTTTCTGCACAGGCAGTGCCACTATCTCTTCAAATATTTCGTTTGTCTTGTTTATTTTAGCACCGTATTCCGTTGTATGAGTTACTGAAAGCAGATTTTCTACCATATTTATAAGCCACTGTGCATCAGTTATTATGTTCTGGGCAAGCTGCGCTGTTTCCTCGCTCGTTATAGTATCGTGATTTTCATATATCACCGAACTTGCTCCTATTATCCCCGTAAGCGGTGTTCTCAGATCATGCGAAACTGCGCGCAGTAAATTTTCTCTCATCATTCCTTTTTCCACAGCCAATTTTATTTCTGTCTGCTCTTTGTAGAGTCTTTCGTTCTGCGCCGTTTCTTTACGCATTCTCGTGGTAACGGCAGATACAGTAACGGACGCCGCAAAAAAACTGATAGCAACTACGTGATAACCCTCCATCTGCAGCGTAAACTGCGAAAACGGATACATAAACGAATAATTTACAAAAAACACACTGAGAGCCGATGCCACAACACCGTACCAATAACCATCTGTAAAACGTGCAATCAGAACTATCGCTACTATGAATATGAGGGATGAATTATTTTCATCCCCCGTATGCCGTCGCAAAACTTCAGCCAAATAAAATGCCAAAGTAAAAAATGCTATGCTTAAAATGCTGTTTTTCAGTATCTTCATATTTTTATCATTTTAATTTTTTGTTTTCCTCCCCGCCTTTATTCTACTGTTACAGACTTTGCAAGGTTTTTCGGCTTATCTATATCGCAGCCTCTCTGCTTGGCGATATAATATGCAAGTATCTGCAGCGGCACAACAGAGAGGAGCGGTGTAATTTCATCCATACACTGCGGTATATATATTACCTTATCCGCCTGCTTTTCTATATCGGCATTTCCGGTTTTCGCAAGTCCTATCACATATGCTCCTCTTGCTTTTACTTCCTGAATATTAGAAAGCATTTTCTCAAAGAGCCTATCCTGTGTGGCAAGCGCTACGACAATGGTATCTTGCTCTATAAGAGCAATAGTGCCATGCTTAAGCTCACCTGCCGCAATCGCAAATGAATTTATATACGAAATCTCCTTGAGTTTAAGTGAGCCTTCGTATGAAACTCCCGCGTCCGGACCTCTGCCGATAAAGAATACGTGCTCATTTTTGTAAAGCTGCTTGGCAAGTTCCTCTATCTTTGCTTCATCCGCAAGCACTTTTTCAAGTTTATCCGGTATCAGTGAAAGTTCTTTTATAAAATCTTTATAATATACATCGTCTATCGTACCTTTTGTGCGTCCCATATAGAGTGCGATTATGTACATACACATAAGCTGTGTTGTATATGCTTTTGTCGACGCCACGGCAATTTCCGGTCCGGCCCAGGTATAGAAAACATCATCCGACTCCCGTGCCACCGATGACCCTACCACATTTACAACCGAAAGCACCCTTGCACCTTTGCGCTTCGCTTCTCTGAGCGCCGCAAGTGTATCGAGAGTCTCTCCTGACTGTGATATGGCAATAAACAGCGTCTTATCATCAACAAACGGATCTCTGTACCTGAATTCTGATGCTACTTCAACTTCAACAGGAATGTTAGCCATTTTTTCTATTGCCGATTTGCCGACAAGACCTGCGTGGTACGCCGTACCGCAGGCAACTATGTACACCTTGTTGAAGTTCT
>JAAWDW010000085.1 GCA_022793975.1 Bacillota bacterium | reverse complement strand
TATGATTTTCATGGGCCTCAAAAGTCTGGCTGGCAGCAGATTGGTGCCATCCAAAATGGGAGCCCTTTTCCGCTATCTCGGTGACCGTTGCCCGCAGCTGACCCAGCGGAAGCTGCAGTCTCACAGTGCGTCCTTTCTGATATTTCACACTGTTACCGGCACTGACCCAACAAGTTATATACCATTTATCGTTATCGCATATTTTGTAAATAGGCTCGTCCCTGTATACGGTCTCACGCGTAAGATTTACAGGTTCATCTATAGGCAGTTCTTTTACTTTGTCATAATCCAAATCAAGTATGTTACCTGGAGTAAAATAACCTTCATATCCATCAATACTGTAACTTATTACTCCGTTAAATTCACTTTTATAGTCCGATTTTGTTACAGCATCGCTTCCCAACTTAGTAATTATCTGCGCAAACTCCGATTCACCTTCTCTCTGTACATTTCGTCTCGTAACTGTCAGTATCGTCGAATTTCTGCGCACCTTTGTCTTATCTTCAAAATAATAATTAATTATGCCCGATGCCTCAGCAAGATACACCTTCTCATCGCGCACAAAATAGCAGGTAGCCGTATCCGTTTCTGTCAAATTGCCGTAAGGAAGTATTTCCGTCGGCGTGAGCATTCCGGTTACCGACGGTACAACATAAATGATTACCGCAAGGCATACCATAACAAAAATATATATGTAAATTACGGCTTTTGTTTTTCTGCTCATACTCTTACCCCGTCATTTGTATTTTACCATACTGATTTATTTTAGTAAACTGTGCCCGTTATGGATTTTTAATGATTTTTTCGAGTATCTTCTTTTCTTCTTTTCCAAGTTCATTTATTTTCTGTTCATTTTTTATAAATGTCTCAAAGAGATCGGGTCTTCTGCATTTTGTAAGTTCCAGTGATTTTTCAAACTGCCAAAGCGCTATAAGCTTGTGATTGCCGCTTACGAGCACTTCAGGCACAGCCAGTCCTTCATATTCTCTCGGCTTTGTATACTGCGGGTATTCCAGAAGTCCGGAATATATGGATTCTCCAAATGCCGCATCCTCACTTGCCAGCACTCCTTCGAGCATTCTTGCTGCCGAATCCACAAGTACCATCGCAGGAAGTTCTCCTCCGGTCAGAATATAATCTCCTATGGAAATCTCCTCCGCACCGAAATAATCAAGAACACGCTGGTCAACGCCCTCATAGTGCCCGCATAGTATCACCAGCTCTTCCTCTCCTGCAAGTTCCTTTACTTTTTCTGCGTCAAGTACCCTGCCGCGCGGCGACATATAAATAACACGCTTAGCGTGTGTTTTCACAGAGTCGCTCGAATTTGCGCCCTCTGTTTCCCCCGCGGTGCCGCATGCACAGACAGCACGCATTGCATCGAAAATCGGCTGCACGCTCATCACCATGCCCGCGCCGCCGCCGAACGGATAATCGTCAGTTTTCTTATGCTTGTCCGCGCTGTAATCACGTATATTTACAATATTTATTTCAATTATTCCTTTTTCTTCTGCACGGCCGATAATGCTCTGCTTAAGAGGTGCAAACATTTCGGGAAACAGCGTCAGAATATCTATTTTCATATTTTTCTCCGCATCAAAGTTCAAGCAACCCTTCCGGAAGTCTTACCGTAATTTTTCTTTCATTTATATCTATATCTAGAATGAACTCACTTACTCCCGGTATCAGCACATTTTTTCCGGACTCACTTTTTACTTCGTACACATCCTGTGCCGTATTTTGCAACACATCGGAAAGTGTGCCGATTATTTCTCCGTCATCGCCAACAACTTTCATACCAATAAGATCTCTTATATAATAAGTATCCTCCGGCAGTTCCGGCAGCTCGCTTTCCTCTATATATACATTTTTGCCCTTGCAAGCTTCTGCCGCATTTCTGTCATCAATACCTGTCAATTTTAAAATTACGGTATTGCCCTGAAAACGGACTTTTTCTATTCTATGCGGCTCATTTTCAACATAAATTTCATTTATCTCCTCGTAGCGCTGCGGATTTGAATATGTATATACTTTAACTTCTCCTTTAAGCGCCACGGCATTGACGATTTTTCCTATCAGTATTTTTTCCATAATCTCATTTTTTGAATAAAAGGCACATATCTAATTTTAAATATGTGCCTCGATATGTGTAATCCCGCATCTTTACTGCACGATTTCCACTACTACTTTCTTATTTGCTTTGGTTGCTGCGGCTTTTACAACGGTGCGAAGTGCTTTGGCAATTCTGCCTTTCTTGCCGATCACTTTACCCATATCTTCGGGAGCAACCTTAAGCTCTATTACAACCTCCCGTTCACCCGGTATTTCCTTAACTTCCACGGCATCGGGATTGTTTACAAGTGATTTTGCAATCGCTTCAACCAAACTTAACATATAGTTCCTCCTATCCGATGATGCCGGACTTCTTAAAGAGTGTCTTTACTGTCTCTGTAGGCTGTGCACCATTGGCAAGCCACTTCTTTGCCTTTTCTTCATCAATATTTATTACTTTAGGCTCTTTCATCGGATCATAATATCCTATTTCTTCAATAAATTTTCCGTCTCTCGGAGCTCTTGCATCCGCTACAACTACTCTGTAAAAAGGCTTCTTGTGTGCGCCCATTCTCTTAAGTCTGATCTTTACCATTTTCAATTTCCTCCTGCATTTTTATGCTGTTTTTATAATTATTTTTTATATAAAATTCTTATGTGAATTTATAAACTTCTCTTTCACCTTTCGTCTGTTTAGAATCCCAGACCTCGGAACTTCCTTTTCATCTTGCCGCCGGAAAACATCTTCATCATTTTTCTCGCTTCTTCAAACTTCTTTACGAGCCTGTTGATCTTCGATACCGGCTGACCTGAGCCTGCCGCAATTCTCTTTCTTCTGCTGGCATTAAGTATTGACGGGTTGCGCCGTTCCTCTTTCGTCATTGAGAGTATTATGGCTTCCATTTCAGCAAAATCTTTTTCGCTCTCTTCGAGGTCAATATCCTTCATGCCCTTGCCGCCCATACCCGGCAACATATCAAGCAGTTTTCCTATTCCGCCCATATTTCTCACCTGATTCATCTCTTCGAGAAAATCCTCAAGCGTAAATTCGTTTTTCTTTATTTTCTTCTGCAGTTCTTCGGCTTTCTTCTCGTCATATCCTTCCTGAGCTTTCTCAATCAGGCTAAGCATATCTCCCATTCCGAGAATCCGGCCCGCCATTCTCTCCGGATGAAACGGTTCAAGTGCGTCCATCTTTTCACCCATACCGATAAATTTTATCGGCTTGTTCGTAACTTTCTTTACAGAAAGTGCCGCACCTCCACGCGAATCACCGTCAAGTTTGGTCATTATGATACCGTCGATACCGAGTTTTTCACTAAATCCCTCAGCTACATTTACGGCATCCTGACCCGTCATAGCGTCCACCACAAGAAGTATTTCATGAGGTTTTGTCACCGCTTTTATTCTCACGAGTTCATCCATAAGTGCTTCGTCTATCTGCAGACGTCCTGCCGTATCTATAACAAGTACATCATAGCCTTTTATTTCCGCTTCCCTGAGCGCTGCAGATGCTATTTTTTCCGGCTCTTTGCAGTCGCGCATTGTGAACACCGGCGTGTCCACGGACTGTCCGACCACTTCGAGCTGATCTATAGCAGCCGGCCTGTATATATCGCAGGCGCACAGCATAGGTTTTTTACCGTTCTTTTTGAGGTATGCCGCAAGCTTTCCGCACGATGTTGTTTTACCTGTACCCTGCAAACCCACCATCATAAATACTGTAAATCCGCGAGGCGAGTATGTCAGTTTGCTGTTTGTACCGCCCATAAGCTCCGTAAGCTCATCATTTACTATCTTTATCACCTGTTGCGCGGGATTCAGGCTTGCATGCACTTCTGTCCCAAGGGCCTTTTCCTTTACAGAAGCCACAAACTCTTTTACGACTTTAAAATTTACATCTGCTTCCAAAAGCGCCAGCTTTACTTCGCGCATAGCTTCATTTATATCTTCTTCGCTTAAAACACCCTTGCCTCTGAGCTTCTTAAACGCACCCTGCAGTTTTTCGGACAAACTTTCAAATGCCATAATTTTACCTCCTTTCCCGCATACATAAATTCTCTGCTGCTACAGTTCCGAACTTTCAATTATATTTTTTATTTTGTCAAGACGGGATTTGAGTCCCGTATCATTTCCGTAATCAATTTTAATACGATCAATTTCGGCTTCTATCTGCAATATCGCATCTCTGTTATCGGAAAATCTTTTGACAAGACCCAGTTTCTCTTCATATTCGGCAAGTGCTTTTTCCGCATTTTTAATCGCGTCGTGCACCGCCTGTCTGGATATTTCAAATTCGCCCGCAATTTCCGAAAGCGAATAATTCTCTTCATGATAAAGCCTCATTGCCTCGTTCTGTCTCGGCGTAAGGAGCTGCCCGTAAAAATCATAAAGCAGACTCACTTCTGTAATCTTATCGAACATCGTATTACCTCGCTGTCCGTTTAATTTTGCACACTTTTATGCAAAAGATGTACAATATGACAAGCCAAAAGGCTTGACACTTTGTTTACTTTACCATAAAAGAAAAGAGCTGTCAAGCATTTTTACTTGAAAGCCCTTATTTTTTGCATATTATTAAGTGCCGCGTCGAAAGTTTTTATATCAATCTGCAAGCATCTCACACAAATAGCTGGCAGGATGCGAATTAATGCTTTCCGCAAGCTCTATCACGCTGTCTTTTTCGCCGCCTGCATTTATTTTTTCCATTGTCTGCAGCATACTGCCAAATAACCAAGAGAGACTGGTATCATCTGTTTCATACATCACGTCAACTCTCTCAACATATGACGGCGAACCAAATCCATCGCTTTCTTCCGATATAATTTTATCATACATATCGTAATACGCATCATCTATTCCGCCAAGTTCATCTATAAGCCCTATTTTCACAGCCTGCTTTGCACTATATATTCTACCGTCAGCAATCTTATAAACATCCTGCATACTCATACCTCTTCCGTCTGCCACAACTTCTACAAACTGATCATATGCTTCGTTCACAAGTCCGCGCCATATAGCTTCTTCTTCAGCTGTCATAGCCTGGTAGCTTGACCCCATAGCTTTGTTGGCTCCCGATGTTATGGTTTTTGTTCTTATTCCATAATTTTCAAGAAACTGTGAAAAATCCACTATAGTCCCTATCGTCACGCCTATCGAACCCGTCCATGTATTTCTGTTGGCATATATCTTATCGCACGGCGCCGATATATAATAGCCTCCCGATGCGGCCATACTTCCCATTACCGCATACACACTGCGACCTGTATATTCCTGATATTCCTTTATTTTAAGATAGAGCTCGTCACTCTCATATATTGTACCACCGGGGCTGTTTATAAATATAATAAGTCCGTAATTGTCATCATCGTACATAAGGTCGTCAATAGTATCAATTGTCCACTGATGCTGATAGCCGTATCCTCTGCCGAAATAATCGACATTACCCTCCTGTATTGTGCCTTCGACATACATAGTCGCTATGTACGGGGAATTCGGCAAGTTCGAGTAGCTAAAACTGCTTTTGCTTTCGATACCGAGCGCACCCCACACTGCGTTTTTCACTGCTGATGTAATACATACAACCGCCAAAATAATAGCAAGTACAATACTTACATTGCGCCAAAACTTAGGACTCCTGCCGCCGCTTTTTCCGCCGTTTCCTCCCCGATCACCGGTACGTCCCGTACTTACCCATCCGGAACTGCTGCCTGTACTGCCGCCTCCCGACGCATACGAAGCACCTGTATTCTTAATTTCAGCGGTACCGTCATTTCCGGATGTGCCTTCATCTGCAGACGCTGCGGTATTATGCCCGGTCGTTTCCTGACTGCTTACCCCGTCTCTCCTGATATCAAAATATCTGATGCCGTTCTCATCCGGATCGCTCATATATCTTCTGCTTTTATCGTCCACTTTTGCTTCCTCCGCTATCTGCAATATCCTCTTTTATTTCTCATAACTATGTCTTTTTATCTTATATATTCTTAACTTTTCGACTATCGTTTTTTGCCTCGCCTATGCACTAAAGTTTTCCCGCAGTTTTCACATCAGCCGTCATCCCAAGATTATTTTTAAGAAACGCAGATATTTCTTGTTATTATCGAGTCATTTGCTCTAAAGGTTTTTCACTGCATTCAAAACGGGAGCAAGTTCAGGCACAGAAACAGTCTCAATGCTGCCGCTGTCTGCTGCCTTTGCCAATTCACTATCCATAGGAAGTTTTGATACTGCCTTAATACTGTATTTTTCGGCTATTTCATCTATATGGCTCTCGCCAAATATCTTATGCTGCTTTCCGCAGTCTGGGCATTTAAAATACGACATATTCTCTACAATTCCTATTACTGGAATATTCATCATATTTGCCATTTTTACCGCCTTTTCAACAATCATCGAAACAAGTTCCTGCGGCGATGTAACTATTACAATGCCGTCAAGAGGAATCGACTGAAATACCGTAAGCGGAACATCGCCCGTCCCCGGCGGCATATCTATAAACATATAGTCCTCATCATTCCAGAAAGTTTCACCCCAGAACTGCTTTACCGCTCCTGCGATAATAGGTCCTCTCCAAAC
>JAAWDW010000084.1 GCA_022793975.1 Bacillota bacterium | reverse complement strand
GATGCCGGAAAAAATCCTGTAAACCAGCCGTGAACAGCAGCTCCTTCCTGTGTTCCCGTTTCCGCAGACCCGGTCTTTCCCGCTGCTTCAATCTCACTGTCTATACCACGTGCGGTACCATATCTCACTGTCTGTCTCATCATGCGCGTTATGGCTTCGGCAGTCTCTTCCGATATTACATTTACAGATACTTTTCGCTGTTTGTAGCGACTACCGTACGCTCTGTTAAGTTCATCGATATTTTTTATCAGTGAAAGCTCTGTATCATTTCCTTTCATTGCTATTATATTTGTAAGTCTCGCTATCTGTAGCGGCGTCGTCAGCATCTCACCCTGACCTATTGAAAGATTGCCTATACCATCACCCACCGCATTTTCCGGCAGTGTTACATTTCCGCTTTTTACACTTGGCAGATCTGCAAGCGGCGTACTGCCGAGACCAAGCCTTTCTGCCATATCTATTATATTCTCACTTCCGGCAAGCTTTCCGAGCTGGATAAAAGCACAATTGCAGGAATACGCAAATGCTTCTTCCAGAGTTATATCTCCATGTCCGTTTTTTCCTCCTGTAGAACATCCTATCTCGATACCCGCCAGCTTTTCCTTGCCGGCACAGTGGAACATTGTATTTCTATCTACTGTTCTGCCGTTTTTATCTTTAACGTCATTTTCAAGAGCTGCCGCTGTTACTACAATTTTAAATACTGAGCCCGGAGGATATTCACCCTGGGTACATTTATTAATTAATTCCTTATCTCCTGAGTCAATGTAATCCTTTACACTATTGGGATTATAAACAGGAGTCGAAGCAATAGCAAGTATTTCACCGCTTTTCGTATCGATAATTGTCACAGCCCCGCTGTGTTCACTTTCGGAAAGAGCCTTCTCCGCCACAGCTTGGATTTTCGTATCAAGTGTGAGCACTATGTCTTTAAGCGAACTGTCATCACCACTTTTTGTTTCTTCCCGCAGAGGCATACCCGGCAAAAAAGCTCCGTCACGGCCCGCAATTGCATAGATTCTTCCACTCGGAGCACTTAAAATATCATTCAGTTCATATTCTATTCCGCTTATTCCTTTGTTATCGTAGGTATTCACATATCCTATAACATGTGCCGCTGTCTGTACTTCCTCATACCTTTTGGAGCCTTCTATTATATATGACGAATACTTCTCAGCAAGCATATCCGCCGTTTCCTCATCATACGTATCAGAAACATATACAGCATAATCGCTGCTCGCACTTCCGCGTCCTTTTGCACCGATACGCTCCATTATATCGTAAAAATCATTATCAACACGTTCTCTGTGCGTAAGATAAACATATTCCGTACTTCCACCGGTAAGCGGAACCATATTTCTGTCATATATCGTTCCGCGTCTGTCAAGTCCGACAATGGTCACTTGCTGCTGCACCGCTGCTGCTGCACAAAGTTCATCGTATCCTACTATCTGTATATAAAACAGCCTGCCTGCAAGTGCAGCCGAAACTGCAAAAACTATTGCTAAAAAAATCTTTCCTCGTTTTTTATTCATAGCAAAAATGCCCTCCTATACGGATTCTCTCCATATAAAAAGGCATTTATTCTTCCCTTTACGCAGTTCTATATCGGATATTTTAACATTTATTTTTAAAATTTAAAACAGAATACTTCTATCAGTGTTGCTTCCTAAAGCTCGTGCATAAAAAGTCCGCTTGCAAGCTTCGGCTCAAACCAAGTTGACTTCGGCGGCATTATCAGTCCCGCATCGGCAGCTTTCATAAGTTCAGAAACATCAATCGGATAAACCGCAAAGGCAGCTTTCATATCCTCCGCACATCTTTTTTCAAGCTCTGAAAGTCCGCGCACTCCTCCGACAAAACCGATTCTCTCATCTGTACGCGGATCTTCTATGCCCAGTATCGGCGATAAAATTTTCTCCTGCAGTATTGATACGTCAAGCGCACCTATTAAATCATTGGGAATAATCTCGTTTCGCGCCGTGAGTTCATACCATTCACCCGCAAGATGCATCGTGAAAGTATGACATTTTTCAGGTGCGCGTGCCTCGTTCCCGATCTTTGTCACATCAAAACCCGCGCTGCGCACAGCTTCGATAAATTCGCTTTCGGAAAGTCCGTTTAAATCTTTTATAACTCTGTTATAATCAAATATTTTGAGATCTCCCGCCGGAAACACTGCCGCCATAAAAAAGTTAAACTCTTCACTTCCCGAAAAGCCTTTGTTCTCTTCCCGTCGCTTAAGTCCGACTTTATATGCCGATGCACTCCTGTGATGCCCGTCCGCGATATACATTGCAGGAATATCCGCAAACAGTGAAGTTATTTCTGCAATTTTACCTTCATCATCAATTTTCCACAGAATATGTCTTATACCTTCGGAAGTCTTTATGTCATACTCTGCATCATGTTCATCAGCCCATTTATCGGTGATACCTCTTATTCGCGTATCATCTCTATATGTAAGAAATACAGGCTCTGTATCCGCATTGCACACATCAAAGTGATTTATGCGGTCAAGTTCTTTATCAATCCTTGTAAGCTCGTGTTTTTTTATCAATCCGTCTCTGTACTCATCGACCGATACACAGCATACTATTCCCGTCTGTAAATTTTCGCCCATTATCTGCCTGTATATGTAAAGCATCGGCTTTTCTTCACGAAAAAGCACTCCCTGCATCATATAATCTTTTATCTTGTCTCTCGCTTTTTCATATACCGATCCGGCATACGGATCCTTCTGTTCCGGCATATCTATTTCCGCTCTGCAAATATGAAGGAAGCTGTAAGGATTGCCCTCTGCCATCCTTGCCGCTTCCTCTCTGTTCATAACATCATACGGAAGTGAAATTACTTTTTCCGCATATTCGGCTTTTGGTCTTACTGCTCTGAATGCCCTGATTGTCGCCACTATTCTTTTACCTCCGCAAGTATATGATTTACAACTTCGTCAATACTCATTCCCGTTGTGTCGAGAAGCACAGCATCATCCGCCTGTCTCAGTGGATTTAGTTTTCTCGTTGAATCATTTTCATCCCGTTTTTTTATATCACAGAGCACTTGCTCATACGAACTCTGATCACCTTTTTCCGCAAGTTCTTTATAACGCCTCGCGGCACGTTCTTCTGCTGATGCCGTCATAAAAAATTTATATTCTGCATCCTTTATAACATTTGTACCGATATCACGTCCGTCCATTATAACAGATTTACTTTTGGCCATATTCTTCTGAAGCTCAACAAGCTTTTCTCTCACCATCGGCAGTGCCGAACAATCGCTTGCCATTTTTGAAACTTCCGGCGTTCTTATACAGTCGTTTATAATTTTTCCGTCGAGAATAATACTTCCTCCAGAAAAATCAATATCTGTACGCGCAAGCATATCTCTGAGCCTTACTTCATCTTTATCAGATACGGAAATACCTTCGTTTATCATTTTGTATCCTACAGCCCTGTACATAGCTCCCGTATCTATATAATCTATTCCCAGTCTTGCTGCGACAGCTTTCGCTATCGTGCTCTTTCCCGCACCCGACGGACCATCGACTGCAATTCTTATAATTTTTTCTTCTGCATTCATAAATTTACTTCTCTTTTCTTCTGTGTATTATGCGCTGCCGGTATCACGGCATATTTTAACTACGCTTCTTCTCACTTCCGAGCAGTTTTTCTATCTCGGAAATAAACGTATTGATATCCGTAAACTGTCTGTATACGGACGCAAAACGCACATATGCCACTTCATCAAGGTTTTTAAGCTGCTCCATTATAAGCTCACCGATAAAAGCAGAATCCACTTCCTTTTCCATCATATTGTTAAGTCCGCGCTCTATATCATCCACTACTCTTTCCATATCCGCCAGTGGAACCGGACGTTTCTCGCACGCTTTTATTATACCGCTCAAAATTTTATTTCTGTCAAATGCTTCGCGCCTTCCGTCCTTCTTTACCACCATTAGTATGGTCTCTTCCACCTTTTCATATGTAGTAAAGCGTTTGTTGCACTTATCGCATTCTCTTCGTCTTCTTATTGCATGTCCTTCCTCTGTATGTCTTGAATCGATTACTTTTGTATCCGGATTATCGCAAAATGGACATTTCATAACATTTCTCCTATTCCTATATGTATGCCGAAGCAAAAAATGCTTCGATATTTATATGTTGGTATTATTATACTACATACTGTGTGTTTTCACAAGGACTGCTTATATGAAAAGAGTCTTTATACAAAGCATTCATTATATGAAAGCTGTATTTTTATATTACCTCAACAAGTATCACATCATCGCCGATTGTCTTTATATTCTCCCATTTTATTACAACATCGTCCTCTGCCGCACCGAAAAGTCCGAAAAGTCCTCTTTCTCCCGGAATAACTATACCGTCTATCTTGCCAAGTTCGAGATTCACCTCTATATCGGCCGCATACCCAAGACTTCTGCCGTCTTTTATATTTATAACTTCTTTATTTTTAATCCCTTCCGTACTCAGCATGTTGTCCTCCTTTTTGCAGTGAATAAGTAAATAATCGCATCTCTACATTATATAAAAAACAGCGGTAATATACCGCCGTTTTTATCTCATATCCAAAATCATACTCATATATGCGTATCACATTTTTTACAGAACGCGATTTTCAGCCCTTTGAACTGTCGGTTTTACTGCCGCTATTCTATTCTGCGGGAGAAACTTCCTTTGCATTTTCAAGCAGAAAATCAAGAGTCTTCTGCAGCACTGCATTCATCTTTATGCTGCTTGCTATTTCGGGATCTTTAAAATCTATACCGTAACTGTCTTTAAGCTCTTTCTCAGACTCAACTCCCTGGGCATCGAGCACTGCCTTTTTCGCCTCTTCGATATATTCATCATCAGCCTCTATTCCCTCTGCCCTGGCAAGAGCATAAAGAGCCATATCCTGAGATATCATCGACTGCGCATACTCTTCCATCTGTTTGTCAAAATCTTCGGCGCTCATAGACATCGCCGAAAGAAGCCCGTCAAAATCTGTTCCGTAAGCCGCGGCAAGATTTTCATAATATTCTTTCTGCTGCTCTTTCATAGCGTTAAGTTCTTTTTCCGGATATTTTATAACCTCACATCCACTGTAATATTTATCCCATACGGCGGATTTGTTCATCTCGTCTTCATCGGCATATCCGTTTATCGAATTTATCGTCGCTGTAAATACTACAGGTACGCCTGCAAGATCGGGATTATTAGGATAAGGGTCCGGAAACGCAATATTCAAATCTCTCGTTTCTCCCGGAACCGCGCCTACAAGTCCGCTTTCAAATCCGTCTATGAATGAACCCGAACCGATAACAAGGTTATTGTTCGTACCGGTACCACCTTCAAACTCTTCACCATCTATCTTCCCCACATAAGAAACAGATACGGAATCTCCTTCTTTTACTATGAGTTCCTGCGGTGTATACTCTATGCCTTTGTAATCGCCTATTTTAATGTACTCTGTTAAAT
>JAAWDW010000083.1 GCA_022793975.1 Bacillota bacterium | reverse complement strand
GTATGCTTAAAGCGTGTGCCGGCGGCGGTGGACGCGGCATCAGGCTCGTGCAGACAGCATCCGAAATGGCCAATGCTTTTGCTCAGGCAACGGCAGAAGGCGAAGCTTCTTTTGGAGATGGCTCTGTTTATATGGAGAAGTATGTATTTCCTGCGCGTCATATAGAAGTGCAGATTATGGCTGACGAGGCTGGAAATGTAGTATGTCTTGGAGAGCGTGACTGTTCTCTTCAGAGAAGCCATCAAAAACTGATAGAAGAATCTCCATCGCCAAATGTAAAAGCAGAAAGCAGGAATAAACTTATAAATGATTCAATCGAAGCACTTAAAAAGATAGATTATGTGGGAGTTGGAACGCTTGAATTTCTGATGGATGCGGAAGGAAACTTCTGGTTTATGGAGATGAACATAAGACTGCAAGTAGAGCACTGCGTTACGGAAATGCTGACAAAAATAGATCTTGTGAAGTGGCAGATCCGTATAGCGGCAGGAATACCTATAAGTTTTAAGCAGGAAGATGTAAATCTTTCAGGCTCCGCCATAGAATGCAGAGTTATGGCACAGGCTCCGGGTACGCTTAATATGCTTCACGTACCGGGGGGACCTTTTGTAAGGTTTGACACGTATCTTGTGCCCGGTACAGAGGTGACTCCGTATTATGATGCACTCCTTGGAAAGCTTATAGTGAGTGCCGGTACTCGCGAAGAGTCGCTTCGTAAGCTGAAAGCAGCTCTTTGTGAGCTTGTTATAGACGGAATTCCGACTAACATAGAAAAACAGCTGAGACTGATTGAAGATGACCGTTTTATGAGAGGTCAGTATGATTTATCATTTGTAGGAAGCAGGTGATTAAATGGCTTTTATGAATTTTTTAAAACCGAATAATAAGCTTGAAAAAGGCGGACGGGCAGCGGCCCCGGTGCAGCAGGATGAAGGGGAGCCGGAAAAGGTATGTCCGAACTGTCATAAATCATATCCTTTGAGCCGCATTTTATCGAATAACAATACCTGCCCCTGCGGATATCATTTTCGTATGAACGCGCGGCAGAGAATACATTTTATATGTGATGAGGATTCGTTTTCGGAGCTTTTTGACGATATAAAAAGTGCCGATCCGCTCAATTTTCCCGGATATAAGAAAAAGCTTGCAACAGTGAGTGCATCTTACGGCGGCAAAGAAGCTGTAATGTGCGGTACAGCACGCATTGACGGCTCGGAATGCTGTATTTTTGTAATGGATTCATATTTTATGATGGGCAGTATGGGCACGGCTGTCGGCGAAAAAATAACTCTGCTCTTTGAATATGCAAGGGAACGCAGACTTCCTGTTGTGGGATTTACCGTTTCGGGAGGTGCGCGTATGCAAGAGGGGCTTTATTCCTTGATGCAAATGGCAAAAACCAGCGGCGCGGTCAAACTTCACAGTGACGCAGGACTGCTTTACATTACAGTACTTACGGATCCTACAACAGGAGGAGTTACGGCAAGTTTTGCTATGGAAGGTGATATTATTCTTGCAGAACCTGGTGCAACTGTTGGTTTTGCGGGAGCGAGGGTAATAGAGCAGACGACAGGAAAATCGTTGCCGAAAGATTTTCAGAAGTCCGAATTTATTTTGAAACATGGCTTTGCCGATGATATAGTACCGCGTGCAAAACAGAAACAAATGATAGGGAATCTTCTTAAGATGCACAGTGAGGTGAGCAGGATATGAATATGACAGCTTATGAACGTGTAAAGATAGCAAGAAGCGAGAAAAGACCGACGGGTCTTGATTATATAAATAATATATTTAAAAATTTCTATGAATTTCACGGAGATAGGTTTTATGCCGATGACACAGCAATAGTCGGAGGTATCGCGTATCTTGAAAAAATGCCTGTTACTGTTATTGCGATAGAAAAGGGTCACAGTGCCAAAGAGCGTGCGTTCCGTTCGTTCGGAATGCCTAATCCTGAAGGATACAGAAAAGCTATGAGATTGATGAAACAGGCTGAAAAGTTTCATCGTCCGGTGATATGTTTTGTGGATACTTCGGGAGCATTCTGTGGTATAGGCGCGGAAGAACGCGGACAGGGAGAAGCTATTGCTCGTAACCTTATGGAAATGATGACACTGAATACACCTGTAATTTCAATATTTGTCGGTGAAGGCGGAAGCGGAGGAGCGCTTGCACTTGCAGTTTCCGACAGAGTATGGATGCTTGAAAATGCAGTTTACTCTGTAATTTCTCCTGAAGGATGTGCGAGTATTTTGTGGAAAGATGCGTCAAAAGCCGATGCTGCGGCCAGCAATTTAAAAATGACCGCGGAGGATGCAAAAAATTTTGGAATCATTGAAGAAATAATTTCGGAAGATGATATAGATAAGCCGATGTTTTACGATAATATTAAGGAAAAACTTAATAACGAAATAACTATGCTTATGAAAGAAAATAACCTGCTTGAAAAGAGATACGAGCGTTTCCGCGTCATAGGACGTCCGCTCGTGCAGAGATAGCGGATAATTTTTAGGGTTGTTTACAGAGAAAACAGGGAAACAAGGGAAATAATCGTATGAGTATATATGAAAAATTCTGCAGTGAGATTTTCGGTGATGACGGAAGTCCTCTGAATTTCACGCTTAATTATGATAAAAATTTTAACTTCGGATATGATGTCGTGGATGCGATTGCGGATAAGAGTCCCGATAAGCGTGCGCTTGTATGGTGTAATACCGAAAATGAGGAGCATATATTTACATTTAATGATATAAAGAAGCTTTCAAATAAGGCGGCAAATGTGTTTGCGGCAAGCGGCATAAAAAAAGGTGATAGAGTGCTGGTAGTACTCAAGAGACATTATGAATACTGGGTAGTGACAGT
>JAAWDW010000082.1 GCA_022793975.1 Bacillota bacterium | reverse complement strand
CCGTCTTCGCTATTTTTACTTTTTGTGTTCTTATATATTACTCTTCCCCCATCATATACGTTTTTTATCTTTTGTATATTTATTTTCCCATATTTTCGCAGAAATTCATAAGTATCTGCGCCGTCTGCGCACGCGTAGCCCAATCCTGCGGCAGGAACTTGCCGCTGTCAGTACCCTTCACAATTCCGAATGATACTGCCCATTCTGCTGCGGCTTCCGCATATTCGGAAATACTGTCACTATCTGTAAATACAGACTTCTCACTATCCGTTTCGTAAATACCCGTTTCCATACCGTTTAATGCCGCATATCTGTACAGAATTGCCACTAAATCTTCACGCGTAATCATATTACCAGCGCCAAATGTTCCGTTCTCATATCCCGTTACAATGCTGTTTGCTTCAGCCCAGGCGACTGCATTGCTGTACCACTCTCCGTTCTTTACATCGCTGAAGTTTGTATTTGCTGCAGCAGGTTCATTTGAAAGACGGTAAAGTATCGTTACCAGCATACCCCTCGTAACACCCGCATTCGGTGAAAACGATGAAACTCCCGTGCCCTTCATTAGACCATTTTTAACAGCAAAGCTAACCGCTTCATCGTACCACACACCGCTTTTTACATCTGTAAACGGCATATTCTCACTGTTTGACTGATTCTGATTTTCATTTGCCTGTGTATTATTCTGTACCGCCGCATTATTTTCGCTGTTTGTCACACTGCTATGATTTTTGTGTGATCCGCCTTTGTTAGGTACTCCCGTACCGCCGACTGCGCCGAGCGAGTAATGCGGCTTTGCATTTTCATCACTTAGAACACTTGGAACAAATATTTGATCATCATCACCATGCTCATCTATAAACGCGCAAAGTTCAGTAAGTATAATTTTAGCATAATCAAAAGCCTCTTCTGATATTGCGATTCCCAGTGCCGTTGCTTTTTCCTCGGCGAGTTTCGGACTGTATGCATATATCTTCTTCATATCCACATCAACACTCTTCTGCTGCTCGATAAGTTCTTTCTGATAGTCCTCAAAAAACTTTTTAACACTAGAGCCGTATCTAGTGCGGTCATTGTCACAGAGATCATTTATCGCCGAGAACACCCAGTTGATTGAAGTCTCTTTCGGAAAGTCTTCATTATTTATAACCTGGCTGACTTCTTTTGTTCCCCGCGGCACTACATATTCTGTTTTAAATATATCCGATGTATCCGTGAGAAGTGCCGAATAGAAAGGCAGATATACCGAAAATTCAGCTCTCGACAGTGTTTGCCACTGAATTACAGCAAGCTCGTCGGGCATACCTTTTCTGATCTCAAATACGTGGCATTCTGCTTGACGCTCGTTTCCTATGGAAGAACCTGCGCCCTCTGCATTTCCGTCGTGAGACGTACCCTCGCCACGATAAGCAAGAAAACGAAGCGCTTCGTAAGTATCAAAAGTTTTATTCGTATCAAGAAGCATATCGCCGACGAGATTCTCTCCGTCACTTCCTGTCAGATAATATACTCCCTGCCAGTAACGATTATTTGACTTACCTATGCTGCTTCCGTAGCTTGCCGCAATGTCAATCTTTGTTATTGCCGAAACAGGTTCCGCGTTTGTTGTTTCCACATTTTCAGTTTTATCTTCATTACTTCCGATTGTATCTTCGGTATTTTCGACTTTTGCTGTTTCAGCTTCTGCCGTTTCAAATTTCGCAGCTTCCGTAACTGCAGTGTCTTCAACAATCAGTTTTTCTGCTACCGTATCTGTATCTTCCACAGCAGTTTCTTCCTCTGTAACTGCTGTATCGCTGTTTATTTGCTCCGTGCTTCCTGTTTCCGCATTCTCGTCAGACATCTTTTTACTGTCTTGATCCACATCAGCATTATTGCTTTCAATAGCTGCTGCATCACTGTTTTCAGCTGTTTCCGGTACCGTATATTCTGTTTCTGCTGCCATATTTTCCGCTGCAATCATTGTGTCTTCTGCGGCCAGCACGATATTTCCCTCTTCAACTGCTGTCTTCTCAGTTACTATACTGACTGTCGTTGACAGCTCTTTGCTTAAATCCTCTTCCTGCTTTTGCGCAAAAATATTTTCTTTATTAGAAACATTTTCTTCATCATTTTGCTCCTCTTCAGGAGAAAGCTGCGAAGAAACGAGGAAACCGTTTTCCTGTGCCAGCGTTATGAGATTAGGTGAAGCGATAACATTTTCAGTATCTGTAATATCAATTTCACGCATTATGAGTAAATTTGGATTCACCGACACCTTATCGCTCGGCATTTTGTATGCAACATACTGATGACCCGAAAAAACTTCAAAGTCCCAAACCTCGTTTGCATCACTTATGGTCAGCGAATTGCATTCCCCCGAACCATATTCATCAATTATAGCGGCAAGTATTTCCACACCGTCCTTTGCAGTATCAGCCTGCATAAGTATAACGGAATTTAACGATATCTCACAGATACCCGTCTTTTTTACAAGCGGATCTGCTTCTTTTGCTGCTTTATTATTACCAGTAGTAACCGTTGCGCTTACCGCAACGCCCTTTTCGTTTATTCCAACTTCACCATAAGCTTCAAGCCCCGTATACTGTCCGTCTACAAGTATCGTTTCACCTCTGTTAATAGAATCCCTCATAACCGTATATCTATAAGTATGGGTCGGGTAAGGCATTGAAAAACCGTATGCGTCTCTGTACATATCACCTGGCTCGTGTTCCTCTGCGGGATGCACCTCAAACACCTTGTCATACAGCTTTCCAATGTCTTCCGAACGACCCACAAAAGTCGAACCGTTTTCCGTCTTGTCACTGCCGATATAAAGTCCGCAGCACGCCGCTGCCTGCGCAGCACTCGACGCGATAAGCGCCACCGTCAAAGCCGCACAGACCGCTACTTTTTTAAACTTAGGTAATTTTAATATCATTTTAGTCACTCCTTATTATGTAATTTTGCCGTATAATTACTCCTGTATTGGAATAATTATTTACAGCACTTTTTAAGTATACTGCTTACGATACCCTATGTCAAGCATTTTTTTGAATTTAAATTAATAATTTAGTATAATTATACCTATTTATTAT
>JAAWDW010000081.1 GCA_022793975.1 Bacillota bacterium | reverse complement strand
GAGGTGGATAAATACGGGCAAAAAGCAGGAGATAAGACAATATCCGGTGCTGTTGCCGAAGCAGATACCGTGCTCTGAATACTATACATTTTGAACATTGCAAATTTGAAATTGAATGCGCAAGTGCATTCAAACTGTATTTTTCAGAATGTATAAATAATTGTTTTGTGAACATACAGAAAATAAAAGAATAAATGTATTTTAAAAGCGTCTTGAAAATTTAAAGTTTTATAGGCGCTTTTATTATTTTAATATAGGTCTTGACAATAATGCAATATTGTATATAATGAATATATACAATATTGTTAAAAGGATATCCCAATGAAAATTATAATTAACAATGCGAGCGGCACTCCTATATATGAGCAGATTGTATCGCAGATAAAAAATCAGATAATGTCAGGTGAACTTGCAGAAGGCGAGGCTCTTCCTTCTATGCGCCTGCTTGCAAAAGAGCAGCGTATAAGCGTTATAACGACAAAAAGGGCGTATGAAGAATTGGAAAGAGAAGGCTTTATAAATTCTGTTGTAGGCAAAGGCAGTTTTGTCGCTCCGCAGAATATAGAAATGATAAAAGAACAGCGCCTGCGTGAGATTGAAGATAAACTCAGAGAAATAATAGATACCGCACATCTTTCAGGCATAGATAAAGAAGAACTTAAAGAAATGATTGATTTACTCAGTGAAGAATAGAAAAACTGCCGGTAAGATGACGACAGGATCGGTGAAAGGGGATAACGTAATAAAAAATGACGGATTTTGCAATAGAATTTAAGAATGTAACGAAGAAATATGACGGATTTGTTCTCGACAACGTGAGCTTTGCGCTTCCGCGCGGCTGTATTATGGGACTTATAGGAGCAAACGGTGCAGGAAAGAGTACGATAATAAATCTTATGCTCGATATTACGGCAAAAGACAGCGGCAATATAAGAGTGCTCGGATGCAGCAGCACGGATTTGACAAGAGAATTAAAAGAAAAGATAGGAGTTGTGTTTGACGAAAGCTTTTTTCCGGAAAATATGAAACTGAAAGAAGTGGAAAAGGTGCTTGCGAATATATATAAAAGCTGGGATAAAACGGCGTTTTCCGAGTATATGCGTAAATTTGCACTGCCGCAGGATAAGGTGGTCAAAGATTTTTCGCGGGGAATGAAAATGAAACTCAGCATAGCGTGTGCTCTTTCGCACAATGCGGAGCTGCTTGTACTTGACGAGGCAACAAGCGGACTCGATCCGATAGTTAGAGATGAGATTCTTGACATTTTTCTTGATTTTATACAAGATGAAAATCATTCTGTGCTTATATCTTCACATATAACGAGTGATCTCGAAAAAGTCTGTGACTATGTTACATTTATAAACGAGGGTCATATAGTTATGAGTGATGAAAAAGATTTAATACTTGAAAAATATGCAGTCGTGAAATGCGGTGAAGATGAGTTTGATATGCTGCCGCAGGATAAGGTAATCGGTGTGCGTATACACAAGTTTGGTGCGGAAGCGCTTATGGAAGCATCAGCGGTACCACACAGCTATGCTATCGAACCTGCGGACCTTGAAAAAATTATGCTTTTTACCGTCAAAAGGAGATGAAATAGATGAAAGGGTTAATTATAAAGGATTTTTACAATCTGAGAAAGCAGATTGTTTTGTATTTGATAATAGGCGTACTTTACAGTGTAATTGGTGCAGCATCTACAGATACAGGCGGTACATCTTTTACGGGATTTATAATGATACTTTCGGCTATGATGCCGATAACTGCCGTTTCGTATGATGAAAGAGCAAAATGGGATAAGTATGGGCTGACTATGCCTGTCAGCAGAAAAGATACGGTAGCGGCGAAATATATACTCGGGCTTATATTTACAGTATCGGGAGCTGTCGTTTCACTTATTACAGGTTTTATTTTCGGTGCGGATATGGAAGAATATTTAATGGTTATTGCTGTGATTGCCGGAGTGTGTTTTCTCTATCTCAGCGTGCTCCTTCCGATAGTGTATAAAATGGGTACCGAAAAAGCGAGATTTATAATGATTGCGGTGATTCTGCTGCCGGTAGTTTTAATTATGGCAGGTGCATCGTATTTCAAAAAATCAACATTGTCAGTCATAAAAGTACCGGAAAGCGATGTTTTAAATCTGCAAGAGAAAGCTGCAGCGGTTACACCTTCGGGTCTTACGGCAGGATTTTTGATATTTATAGCAGTATCGATAGTAATTTTGTACATATCGTACAGAATATCGGTTTCAATATACAGCCGCAAGGAATTTTAAATCAGTGTGCAGCAGTATAAATAGTTTTGGGTAAAAGTTTGACTTTTGCCTTTTTTTTATGTAATATAAGGTAAGAAATAAAACATAAAAAATACGTTTTATATGGCAGAAAATATGCTTTATTTATTAAGACAGGAGAGTGAATAAATGGGTTCCAAAAAGAAGATTTTGATTGCGGACGATTCGGAGCTTAACAGATCGCTTCTTTCCGATATGCTTGCCGATACTTTTGACATAGTGGAGGTGGAAAACGGAATGGAAGCAATGGCTGTTCTGCACGAGCAGGAGCTGGAAATATGTCTGCTTCTTCTTGATATAGTAATGCCTGTTATGGACGGCTTTGAGGTGCTTGCGGCTATGAACAAGAGCGGTCTTATAAAGTCGATACCGGTTATTATGATTTCTGCAGAGACGAATTTTTCGTATGTGGACAGATCGTATGCACTGGGCGCATCGGAATACATAAGCAGACCGTTTGACGAACGAACGGTAAGGCATCGTGTTATAAGTACGATTATGCTTTCTTCAAAACAGAAAGAGCTTTCGCAGATGCTTGCTATACAGATGTATGAGAAGGAAAAAGACAACAGGCTGATGATTGAGATTCTCTCAAATCTTATGGAGTTCCGTAACGGAGAAAGCGGTCTTCATGTACTGCATATACATACGATAACAAAATTACTGCTGGAAACGCTGATAAATAAAACGGACAGATACCATATATCACAGAATGATATAAATTTAATTACGAACGCATCCGCACTGCACGATATAGGGAAAATAGCGATACCTACAGAAATTTTAAATAAACCGGGAAAACTTACTGACGAAGAATTTGCGATAATGAAAACACATTCGGCGGAGGGAGCAAGGATTCTTTCAGATATACCGCTTCGCGAAAACGAGCCGCTCATAAAAGTCGGATATCAGATATGTAGGTGGCATCATGAAAGATATGACGGGCGCGGATATCCGGACGGGCTTAAAGGTGAGGAGATACCTATCGGAGCACAGGTAGTGGCACTTGCCGATGTTTATGATGCGCTTACAAGTAAGAGAGTGTATAAGGATGCATTTTCTCATGAAAAAGCCGTAAATATGATTGTGAACGGTGAATGCGGCATTTTCAATCCGCTGCTTCTCGAATGTCTGGAAGAAATTGCCGAAACACTTAAACACGAACTGCATGTGGCTTCGATAGACAGCTCTTCGGAAAAAGAAATATTAAGTGCGGTCGAAACCATGATGAAAGACGGTGAGATGGGCACTTCAAAGCGGACGATACAGCTTATAGAGCGCGAAAAGATGAAGTATAACTTTTTTGCAAGATTGTCCAAAGAGATATTATTTGACTATACAGTAATTCCTGAAATGATAATACTTTCTGAATGGGGAGCGGAATACTTGGGAATGCAGGAGAAAATATTGACACCGAAGGAGTCTGACTTCGGTGCAAAGATATTCAGTCCGCAAGATTTTAATGATCTGCTCGAAAAAATGAAAAATACCACTCCGGAAGACTCTGTTACGGAAACGAAATATCTGCTCGATATAAACGGACAGAAGAAGTGGAACAAGATAATAGCCAAGTCGGTATGGAGTGATGACGATGTGCCGGAGTATATGGGAGCTTTCGGAAAGATTGTTGATATAGATGATGAAAAAAAGAAAATGCAGCATCTCGAATCGCTGGCAACAAGGGATCAGCTTACGGGGCTTCTTAATCACAAGGCATTTAAATCAGAAGTGAGCAGAATTATAAATTCGGGAGACGGCAGAAAGTATATACTTGTTTTCTTTGATATGGATAATTTTAAAATGGCAAATGATGAATACGGGCATATGTTCGGAGACGAAGTGCTTAAACATGCGGCGGAGCGTATAAAGCACAGTATAAGAAATGCCGATATTGCTTCACGTATGGGTGGTGACGAATTTCTTATCTTTATGGAATATAAAGATGATCCGGAGCCGCAGGTAAAGAGAATATTTAATCAGATATCAGGAGAATACAAGGACTTTAATATACGCCTCAGTATGGGCATATCGTTTGCAAAGGATGCGGAAGGCGAATATGATAAGCTGTTTAATATGGCAGATATGGCGGCATACTCAGTAAAGCAGACAGGTAAGAACTCGTACCGCTTTTATGATGAAACGGTAAGTGAAATACTGAACGAGTCGTCGTTCGAGGAAAGAAAATTATAGTTTGAATATTATAAAGGAGGTACGGAAATGACTTTGAAAGAATGCTACGAAGCAATGGGAGCTGATTATGATGAAGTAATGAGCCGACTTAAAACGGAAGAGAGAGTTCAGAAGTTTCTTATCAAGATTCTTGCCGATTCGAGTTACAAATTGCTTTGCGATTCACTTGAGGTAAAGAATATAGAGGAAGCTTTCAGAGCTGCACATACACTTAAAGGAGTAGGCCAGAATTTGTCACTTACAAAGATGTATCAGTCAGCATCCGTGCTTGCTGATGTTTTGAGAGACAGGCACGATTACGGCGAAGATATAGAACCGGCATTTGAGCAGGTTAAACTTGACTATGAAATGACGATGAGCGCTATCAGAAAGCTTGCGGAGTCAGTAGGTGCATAAGACAGAACGAATACCGAAGATATCACAAAAAATCCAAGGAATACAATGTATTTCCTTGGATTTTTCTATATCTGAATAAATATGTCAGATAAAGAGTTTTATCAGTGCAGATAGCGGTCAAAGACTGTCCAGATTTCGTCGGTACCCTGTGCGAACTGCCAGCAGGCAGATCCTGCAATATTATATTTATTTACAAGTGCGAGACGGTTTGTGATTGAAGTTTGATCTTCGATCCACACTCTTGCCGTACCGCCGGATGCCGGATATTCAACATAATTCTGCATTTCTGTTTTGAGATATGTCGGCGAAAGATTCTTTTCGCGCAGTATTTCATTCATACGGGTCATTGTCACGGCACTGTTTGATACTATTTTGCCACTGCCGTCTACAACCCATACACGTGTGTACATAGGAACACCCATAAGCAGTTTTTCTTTAGGCACCCCTTCGTCAAGGCAGCCTTCAATTGCTTCGATTACGAAAGGAAGAGATGAAACCGAGCCGGGAATGGTGCTGCCTGCATAATGTTCATCATAACTCATAACAGCGATATAATCCACATAATCAGAAAGTGCATCTCTGTCGTATTCGACTGTCCACGGTTTAGGTACAAGTGTATCTATAGAAAGATTGAGACCTTGCCTTTCGGTGTAGTTCCTGAGTTCTTTGGTAAAAGCGGTAAGACCTTTTGCATCCGCATCTCTGACGTCTTCAAAGTCTATGTTGATGCCGTCGACATCGTAGAGACACGAGTAAAATATGTATTGCGCAATGGCTTTTTTTTGAATACTGTTGTCTGAGAACATTTTTGTTGTAAAGTTGGTCGAGCCTTTCTCACTCATATTGTTCGTGATTGTGGCCCATACCATAAATCCGCGTTCGTGGCAGAGATCGGTGTATCCTCTGTCCGCAGAATTTGTAACCGTTCCGCCGCCTTCAACTATGAGGCGGAACCAAGTAGGCGCGATGATGTCAATGCCGCTTGTCTTTGCAGGCGCATCCGGTGTCACTTCGTATACATACTGCCAGGCAACATTTATCTTTTCGTTGGCGTTTTGCTTAAATTTGTTCTTGCGCGGAGCATAAAAATCTATTGTTGAAAGATCCAAATCTTCGACAGTTATATCTTGCTTTGACACATAGTAGATATTGCCGTCGAAATCGGAGATTTTGTAAAAATTATCAGTCTCACCGTTTACAAAAACCTGCTCTCCGGAAGCGAGCGTAATCGTTTCATCACTATCTGAAAACAGCGATGGGGAAGCGGATACTGCATTTTTTCCCACTTTAGCGATTTTTGCGGATTGATCGTAGGCTTTAAGCTTGATGATATTTTCGCTTAAATTGTAACTGGTGTTGAAAAACTGTTCCATTGTATTCAGCGAGAAACAAAGCGTGCCGTTAATTTCTTTTAGAGGTATATAAACGGTACCGGCGTGATTTTTTACAAGTGCGGTGGTTTCGCTGTCTGCCATCATTATATTCATTCTGCTTAGATCCAAACTGAGTTTTTTGTTTGCTGTATCGACAGACACGGCCGGATTATTGAAATATGAGCCAATCATAGAAGCGGGCAGGTATATATTACCTTTTATATAAAATCCGCTGTTTCCTGTGTTTTTGCCGTCATAATAGATGCGATAGGGTGTATCGGTATCTGCAAAAACAGCTTGTGCGCAAATTAAGCTCAGGAGCATACATATTGCAAAAATAATCAATTTCCTTCTTTTTCCCATTTTATTACCTCTCTTACGACAAATTTCTTAAAAAATTGCATCGTATAATATTATACTATATTTTGTGTAAGAAAAGTTGAAGATTTTATGAAATAGGCGAGATTTTGTTGAAAATTATTGTCGAATTATATATAATTGAAAAGATAAAAAAATTAGGAGTATATAATATGAATACCAGACAAGAAGAACTTTTGTCGGAAATAAAAAAATATGCGCTTATGCTTTTGATAAGCGTTAAAGATTACTTAAAAGAAAGTTTCAATATATATATAGGAAAGTATGGAGTGCTTGGTGCGGTGTCGGCGTTTCTCGTTATTGCAAAGATCATTGTATTTTATTTGCTTATGGGAACGAGTTCGCATTTTATTTCCGTATGTTTGATTACGCTGATTTTTATATATCTGCTTTTTAAATCGACGGATAATAAGTGGATACCGGCGGTTATTTTTTCGATACTTTCGGTTTTGATGTTTTGTGACGTTACATACAGCAGTTTTTTCAATAGATATCTGTCGGTAGGTATGTTAGGAGCAGCGGAAGTTGTCGGTGATATCGGCGAAAGTATAAAAGAAGTGCTGAGACCGGTGAATTTCTTTATGCTGGTGGATGCGGTGCTTATAATTGTTATGCTTGTCTTAAAAAAAAAATCGGACAGCGGGAGCAACTGTAAAGACAGTGGGCGCTGCGAAACTGATATAAATACGGAAAATCCGGTAGATACGGAATTTAATCAAGATGAAGAAGATGATATTTTTTCCGTTTTTGATAGTTTAGCCGCTGAAGAACAGACTGAAATTGAAACTTCGGAAGGAGAAAAGACAGCGGAGGATGAAGCGAGCGAGCCGAAAAATTCGGAAAATGATGAAGTACACGAAGATGAACACGATACAGTGGGTACGGAATACTGGGAAAGTACGGGCAGTGGAAAATTTGTGATTACAGAGAATACTGCATCACAAAATGAAGAAGCTTGTACAGATACGGAAAATGAAACAGAGATATCTGCATCAGAAGAAGCAGGTGCGGAAGCTGAAGCAGAGGAAAGTTTCGATGTGGAAACCGGAGAAGAGAAAAGCGATGTTGACGATGAATCAGAGGGTGCGGAGAGCGAAGACGGGCTAGTTGCAGAGGACACTAAAATTGGAAAATTAGATGTTGCGGAATGTTTTGCCAAGGCGGCAGAAATGTTAAAGCCGTTTTTGAAAGATGCTGGGCGTATATTGAAGACAGCATATAAAAAGGCTGTCGCCGTAACCAATCCGAAAGCGATAGCGGCGTTTATTTTAATTGCGGTCTTTACAACAACAAATATCTTTAATTCAAGTTATATTACTTCGCTGACAAATCAGGAATTTTTCTCATTTCATATAAAAGATATATTTACGGGAGCTTTTGCCGACGGAACGAGTGAAAATCTTGCGGCGTGGACAAAATCTTACGAACAGGAAAAAGACGGTCCGCTTTTCGGTGCGGCAAAAGACAAAAATCTCATCATTATACAAGTTGAGTCTCTGCAGGATTTTGTAATCGGACGCGAGTATAACGGTCAGGAAATAACGCCTAATCTTAACGCACTCATTGAGAATAACGCTACATATTTTGATAATTTCTATCAACAGGTTGGAAGCGGCAATACTTCGGATGCCGAATTTGCTGTAAACAATTCACTTTATGGCACGCTCGTGAGCTACACATATAAGCTTTTCAATGAGAATTATTTTCGCGGACTTCCGGTACAGCTTTCGGAGATAGGATACGATACAGCCGTATTCCACGCGCACGAAGACAGAAGCTTTTGGAGCCGTGAGAGTATGTATCCGTCGGAAGGCTTTAACAGATATTACGGCGGACTTAAAGGCCGCGGCGGAGACTATGAGATGACTGAATGGATGGGTTGGGGCCTTACCGATTCAGAGTTTTTTCCGCAGACTGTTGAATATATGAAAGAGCTTTCCGAGCCTTTCTACAGCTTTGTAATTTCTATATCTAACCATCATCCGTACGAGATGCTGAATAAATACAAGTTTATAAACTTGGCACGTGAAGACAGAAACACGATTGTAGGCAAATATTTGCAGAGTGCTGCATATACAGATTATGCGCTCGGAGTGTTCTTCGATGAACTTAAGGAAGCGGGGCTTTATGATAATTCACTGTTTGTGATTTATGGCGACCATACCGGTCTTTCGCATTCAGATGAAATAGATACGAGTATGGAAAAGATACTCGGCAAACCGTATGATTACGAGGAAATGCTTAAAATTCCGCTTATTATTTATTCTCCGGATGAAAGTATAGACTTGAAAGGTACAATAATGACTGCTGGCGGAGAAACGGATATAATGCCGACAGTGGCGTATCTTATGGGAATAGAAGAGCTTGATACAATATACACGGGTCATAATCTTTACACGATAGAAGAAGGCTTTGTAGCCGAGCAGACATATATGACAAAAGGTTCATTTTTTACAAATGATATAGCGTACGAGATGTCGCGAGACGGTGTGTTTGAAAACGGCAGAGCCTGGAATATTCATACCGGTGCGCCTGTTGACATATCATCGTGCTATGAAGGCTACCTGCGTTCTGTGGATATTGTAAATACATCGGAATACGTGCTCAGAAGTGATGCCATAAGAAGGATATTCAAAGACGGAGAAAGTATAGGCAATGTTGACAGTGTGAAGATTTCACGCATATATCCAGATGAAATAGTTTACGCCGGTTATCCCGATGAGGAGCTTATCGGCACCAATTCGGTTGCAGCTCTCAATTATTCCGCATATGCGGGTAAAAGAAGCGTGAGACTGGATGTTTACTGGAATGAAAAGAGTCAGCCATATACGATAAACAATAAAACAGGTGAAGTGGAAATGGAGTATGACGATATTATCGAGTGGATGGAAAATCACGCCGGTGTCGATCTCTATATGAACATGGAAAAGAGTGCGGATTTTATGTTACAGTTCTGCGGCGAACTTTCACCTGCGACGCTCGACCGCATAATACTCGAAGTTCCGAATGCGGAGGAGTATACAGGAAGATATGAGGCTGTTCTCGATCTTAACTCGGCTGGACTTTCATATGAAAATGCGCTCGAATTTATAAAATCAAATAAGGTATGGGCGGCAGTGATGTCAAAAGAGGATTCTGAGGGGAGATTTTCAAAGCTTTTAGGAGGAGATGTAACAATATACATCAATGATGAAGATGCCGGGATCATTACCAAGGTCAATTAAAAAAATATATACGTTTCTCATAGTATTGCTGATAATTCTGCTTATGATAGAAAATCCGGCGGGAAATGCGTTTGTAACAGCGCTTACAAGTCAGGAATTTGTGCTTGCACATCTTAAAGATGCAGCGGATTATTTTTTCGCGGAGCGCGAAGAAACAAGTTACAGGCTCGTATCCGGCACTTATGAGGATGAAAAGGACGGTCCTCTTTTCGGAGCTGCCAAAGATAGGAATCTCATTATTGTGCAGCTTGAATCAGTGCAGGGAATTACTGTGGAAAATGATTATTACGGACAGGAGATAACACCGTTTATTCACAGTCTGATAAATGACCCGTCCACAATTTATTTTGATAATTTTTATCATGAAATAGGAGCAGGCAATACATCGGATGCGGAATTTGCGGTGAACAATTCACTTATAGGAAGTATTGAGAGCTATACATATCAGCTCTATGAAGACAATTATTTCAAAGGACTGCCTTGGATATTAAAGGAACATGGATACAGCACGAATGTGTTTCACGGATATAAAAAAAGTTTCTGGAATAGAGAGAATATCTATCCGGCGCTTGGTTTTGATAGATATTACAGCGAAGAGGACTATGTAAGCGATAATATAGAAGGTATTGGTGCGGGAAATATTGTCGGTATAAGCGACAGTGCGTTTTATGAGCAGACTGTTTCTTATATGACGGAACTTCCGCAGCCTTTTTACGGATTTGTGATCACGCTTTCGAGTCACAATCCTTTCGGACTTCCGGAGTATCTACAGGAAATAGAGCTGAAACCTCAGGATGAAAACATAGTGGGACGGTACATACAGTCGGTGAATTATGCGGACAGATGCCTTGCCGAATTTTTTGACGAACTCAAAGAAAACGGACTTTACGATAATTCGCTGATTCTTATATACGGTGATCATTTTGGGCTTGCACGGGCGGATGAATCGGTGCGTGCGGTTGTTTCGGGATGGCTGGGAAGAGATTATACATATGATGACTTACTGAGAGTGCCGTTTTTGATACATATGCCGGGAACTGATATAAATGAGACTGTAAGCATATCCGGAGGTCAGATTGATATTCTTCCTACTGCCGCTTATCTTTTGGGGATTGAGGAGCTTGATACGCTCTATCTCGGACAAAATCTGTTAACGGCAGAAAACGGATTTGCACCGTTTCAGATGCATATGCTGAAAGGCTCTTTTATTAAAGATGATGTTGTCTTTGAGATGTCACGTGACGGTGTTTTTGAGAATTCTGTTGTGTATAGCAGAAAAACTGGCGCAAAGCTTAATCCTGCCGATTATTATGATGATTATCTTCGGGCAAAGGAGATGATAGAGCTTTCGCAATTTTATCTGGAAAACGATGTTCTGGCACTTGCGCTCCGTGATGAGAAGACGGAATCTCAGATAAATACGACAATATTTGGCAATAAAAGTACGGAAAAGTATCTTGAAAGTTACAGTCTCAGCATAGATAATACTGCGGAAATAGAAACAGTATATGATGCGGTAAACAGAAAAATTGCCGCAGATGACAGTTACTATGCGGCGGTTTATGCAGACGATATAATTGCGGTACTTGATTATATCGGGGAAAATTTTTCGGGCAAAAGCGGGAAAAAAGGAACAATACTTTCGGTAGACGAAAGTGTGAACAGCGAGTTTCTTCGCTTTAGAGAACATATATATCCTGTGACTGATGATGCCGGAGAGATGACAAAAATCGAATATGCCGGTTATGATAATGTGGTAATAAAACCGAGTTTGGAAAATCTGTCACCGGCACAGCTTTATGAATTTGTATCGGTAAATAAGCCTGCAGGGATTCTGCTTGATAAAGATACAGCGCAGGTGTACGGAAGCATTCTCTGTGCACTTGACTGCGCGAAGTATAAGGAGGCGGGCGGAATACTGAAAAAGTGCAGAATTTATACAAATTGACGGATAGGAAGAACTGAATAAAGTACGGATTGAAACGGACTGCATATGCAGTCTGTTTTCTTATATGTAAAACTGTTTATCGCAAGGGAATTTTGTGGTATGATATTTATATATTGAATAAAAATTGCATTCATATAGGCCTTATAATTTTTTACGGGAGATTTAATATGGACATAATTATATACGGCGGTATGTTTTTGATAATAGTTCTGCTCATAATAATGATAACACTGATTGCGGGAGTAAAAAGAAATGCCGAAGATCAGAGTGGAAATATGCAGCAGTTTGAAGCTGCAAGAAACGATTATATGCGGCAGTTCGGTGAAATAGAAAAATATATGCGCGAGATGAAGCAGGATATCGGAAATGAAGTTAAAAGTTCGCGTACGGAAATGAATCAGAATATACAGGTAAGTATGGGAGCACTCGGTGATCTTCTTGCGGGCAGTCAGAAAGCGTCAGCCGAAAATCAGGACAAGCGTCTTGCAGAACTTAAAATGCAGCTTTCGCATATGAATATTGAAAACGAGCAGAAGCTGGAGAACATAAGAAAAACGATGGAACATAAGATCGCGGCGCTGACGGAGGACAATAACAGGCAACTTGAACAGATGCGTATGACAGTGGATGAGAAGCTGCAAAAGACACTTGAAGACAGGATAAGCAAATCGTTCAGTCTTGTTTCGGAAAGACTGGAGCAGGTGTACAAAGGGCTGGGTGAGATGCAGACTCTTGCATCGGGTGTAGGAGATCTTAAAAAAGTACTTGCAAATGTAAAAACACGCGGCATTCTCGGAGAGATACAGCTTTCTGCAATACTTGAGCAGATTCTTACGCGCGATCAGTATGATGAAAATGTTGCGGTTAAAAGAGGCAGCGCCGAGCGTGTCGAATTTGCAGTTAAGCTTCCGGGTGATGAGGAAAGCGGTGCCGTATATCTTCCTATCGATGCAAAATTTCCTGCAGACAGTTACAGCAAACTCCTAGAAGCTTATGACGAAGGAGACCGCGAAGCTGTAAAAACAGCGGAAAAGCTTCTCATGCAAACGATCAAGAGCGAAGCAAAGGATATCAGAGATAAATATATATCACCGCCGGATACTACGGATTTTGCGATTATGTTCCTACCGATAGAGGGACTTTATTCAGAAGTTGTAAGACTGGGAATGGTGGAAACACTTCAGCGTGATTACCGAGTAAATATTGCGGGTCCGACAACTATGGCGGCACTTCTCAACAGTTTGCAGATGGGATTTAAAACTCTTGCAATACAGAAGCATTCAAGTGAGGTATGGCAGGTGCTTGGAGCTGTAAAAACGGAGTTTGATAAATTTGGAAACGTACTTGCCAAAACACAGGAACGTATAAATCAGGCAAATAAAGAACTTGACACACTCATCGGCACGAGGACGAATGTCATAAGGAGGACTTTGAGAAATGTGCAAAGTCTTCCGGAGTTTGAAAGCAAAGCAGTACTTGATGTTTCTGATATGAAGGAAATCGGTGCGGATGATGAATAAACAGGAGTAAAAATTTATGGCTATATACGCTATTTCTGATCTTCATCTTGGTTTTGACGTAAGAGTGGAAAAACCTATGGATATATACGGTGATAGATGGATAAATCACGTTGAAAAGATAAAAAAAGACTGGACAGAACGTGTGCGGGATGAAGATACGGTGATAATTGCAGGTGATATATCATGGGCGCTGAAACTCGAAGAAGCACGCGCAGATCTTGAATGGATAAACGCACTTCCGGGGAAAAAAGTCCTCATAAAAGGGAATCATGAGCTTTGGTGGAACGGAATAAAAAAAATGAATATGATGTATGACAGCATATATTTTCTTCAGAATACATTTTACGAAGTAGAGGAGGAAACAGGAAACACAGCAATTTGTGGCAGCAGGGGGTGGCTTTGTCCGGGAACGGACGGCTTTTCGGAAGATGACAGAAAAATATATGAGAGGGAGCTTTTAAGACTTGAGCTTTCACTTTCTGCGGCAAAAGCTGCAGGATTCAAAGATAATATAATAGCGGCGCTTCATTTTCCGCCGACAAACGAAAATCATAATATTTCGGGATTTACGGAATTGTTTGAAAAATACGGAGTAAAACAAGTAGTATACGGGCATCTTCATGGCAAAGAAATATGGAAAAGGGGCCTTCAAGGAATACTTAATGGAGTAAGATATTCTCTTGCAGCTCAGGATTACACAGATGGGAAGCTAATTCATTTGAAATAGAGTAAAAATCGACAGAACAGCAGGTCAGAATGCGTTTCGATATTAAAAATATGAGGTCAAAACAAATATGATTGACAATAATAAATGTTATGAATATCAAAATGAAAATAAAGTAAGCGTAAAGAATATGAGAGATACGAAAAAAGAATTGTCTGTAAATCGTGTAATTCTCATTGTAGCCGACAGTCTCGGTGTCGGAGCGCTTCCGGATGCTGCAAAATACGGTGACGAGGGCGCGGATACATTAGGGCATATCATCAGGGAAGTGCCGGATATAAAAATACCTAATCTCACAAGGCTCGGACTTATTGATATAAACGGACTCGAAAATGACGG
>JAAWDW010000080.1 GCA_022793975.1 Bacillota bacterium | reverse complement strand
ACCGCTCACCATATCTGCTGTCAGTCTGTCAACTGTATCGTTTTTATAAGAAGCCGGATTGCTGTATGCAGAATGCAGAAGACTTCTTAAATCATATCTTTCGTTTATTCTGCAAGTCGCAACGAGCATATCAAAATCGCGTGCAGCAAGCTTTTCCTGATATTCATAGCCTTCAGCAATATCTATATTCACAATCATGCCGCAGCTTTCAGCCGCGGTCTTTATCATAACAGCCGTCTGATATTTAAAATTGTCCGCTCCATCCACAAGCAGAGAAAATTCCAGCGTGCTGCCGTTTCTGTCCTCTCTGTAGCCATCATCGTTTCTGTCGTAATATCCCGCATTCAAAAGCAGTTCCTGCGCCTTTTCTACATCATTTTCATACATATCACCTTCATTTGTGACACCGTAATAATTATCATATATTATGCTGTCTGCAAGTACACCGTTTTTATAATATACTTTTTCCAGTATGCCTTCATTATCCGTAAGGTACGCTATCGCCTGTCTTACATTCTTATCGGAAATAATACTGCGCGAACAATTAAATATAAGGGTTTCTGTTTCACTTGAAAGATAGCTTTTGACTTTAAGATTTCTGTTTGCTATAAGTGTATCGCGTCCGTAATCATCACTGAATATAAAAAGCACATCGTTTATATCCGTAAGATTTACACCGTCGTTTCTCTGCGGAAGTATCTGAAATATAAGCTTGTTCTCCGCTTTTTCACCGTAATAATCCTCATTTGCGGCAAGTACAAGCCTCTTCAAATCATTATATTCCTCTACTTTGTACATACCGGTGCCAACAGGCTCAAAATCGGAAACGGAAGCAGCAAGCGTCTGCGCATTCTTAAAAATATGTGCAGGAAGTATCGGAAACACAAGATTTTCAATACCCACCGCATCATCACCTCCGAACACTATTGTAATCCTGTTTGCTGCAGAAACCGTAACAGACCTTATATTAGCCACATACTGAGAATATACTGTCCCGCCTCCGGCTGCCAGCGTTTTATACGCTTCTATCGTAAATTTAACGTCCTGCGGCGTAAATTTTTCCCCGTCATGCCACTTTACATCACTTCTCAAAGTTATGTCTACCGAAGAACGATTGCTGTCATAATTGTATGAAAGTGCAAGATCAGGCTGGGGCACAAGCTGCTCATCAAATTTAAAAAGCCCCGAATATATGAGTTTGCTTATTTGATAACAATCCTCTCCCTTTGAAACGGCAGGATTAAGCGTATCCATACGCTCTATTGCTATACCGATATTATAATTGGTTTCGCTGTCTTCATCATCCGAAAACAAGTTTCCCACTCCTATACCGGAGCTGCATCCGTAAAGAGTAAATGTTATTAAAAACAATGCTGCGCATAACGCGGAAAACTTTTTAAACATACTTTTGAATCAACCGCTCTATTTGCCGATAAAGCGTCTCCTTATCTCCTGAATTATCTATAATTTCATCAGCGTGCTGGGCACGCTCTTCATCACTCATCTGTCTTGCCATTCTTGCTCTTATTTCATCTTCTGTAATGCCGTCTCTTGCCGCGGCGCGCTTTACACGAACTTCTTTTTCGGCGCCGACAGCCCACACAATATCACATATCGTATGAAGTCCCGACTCAAGAAGAAGCGGTGCATCTATTATAACGGCAGGCTCATTTGCCGCAAATGCTTTTTTTAGCAGCCTGTCTATTTCTTCCCTTATCGCTTTGTGGGTAATTTCTTCAAGAATCGTTTTTTTCTCTTCCGAAGAAAAAACTATACCGGCAAGACCCCTTCTGTCAAGAGTGCCGTCATCTCTTATAATATCGCTTCCGAACACTTCTTCTATCTTAACAAGAGTTTCATTCCCCGGCTCCGTTATCTCGTGCGCTATTCTATCGGCATCTATTATCATAAGTCCTGCATTTTCGGATAAATATGCCGATACTGTGGATTTACCGGATCCAATACCGCCCGTAAGTCCTATTATCTTCATATGCTTCACCTGTTTCTATTTGAGTTCATACCAATTACCGCCCGAACTTACGGATACCGACAGTTTTACATCAATGTTCATCACGTTTTCCATACATTCCTTAAGCAGCAAGGCAACGGTTTCCTTTTCAGCAGCCGCCGTTTCTATTATAAGTTCGTCATGTACTTGAAGTATGAGTTTCGAAGCAAGTTTTTCGCTCCTCAGTTTCCTGTAGACCGCTATCATAGCAAGTTTTATTATATCCGCCGCGCTACCTTGTATAGGACTGTTCATTGCCAGGCGCTCTCCCAGCTGTCTCACCATATACGATGATGCGCTTATCTCCGGAATATATCTTCTTCTGCCCAGCATTGTTTCAAGATATCCCTGTCTGCGGCAGTCTTCAACCTGTTTATCCATAAATTCCTTTACATCAGGGAATCTTTTAAAATACTCGCTTATATAGCGCTCTGCTTCTTTTCTTGAAACATTGATTTCAGAGGAGAGTCCGAAACTGCTCATACCGTATATTACTCCAAAGTTTACAGCTTTGGCCGCACTTCTTTCCTGCGGTGTTACTTCATCCTGAGGAACATCGAACACTTTTGCCGCCGTGCTCCTGTGGATATCCTCCCCTGCATTAAAGGCATTTTTGAGGTGTTCATCACCGGACAAATGAGCAAGTACCCTCAACTCTATCTGTGAATAATCCGCACCTGTCAGCAAATCTTCGCTTTTATACGGAGTAAACGCTTTTCTCAGCGTTCTTCCAAGCTCCTGCCTTATCGGTATATTCTGCAGATTCGGTTCTGTACAGCTTATTCTGCCTGTTGCGGTAACAGTCTGCTGAAAATGCGCGTGTATCTTACCGTCTTCGGCTATGAGCGGAATGAGTCCGTCTATATACGTGCTCTTAAGCTTGGAAAGCATACGGTATTCCAGTATCAAATCTATAATAGGATGCTTATCGCGCAGTTTTTCAAGTATTTCTGCGTTTGTGGAATATCCTTTTTTTGTTTTCTTGCCTGCCGGAAGCTCAAGCTTTTCAAATAATATATTTCCCAGCTGCTGCGGTGAATTTATGTTAAAATTTTCACCTGCAAGTTCATATATTTCTGATGATATCTTCTCTATTCCTGCAGAAATGTCACTTCCTATTGCGTTAAGCTCGTTTTTATCCACTTTAAATCCCTGTACTTCCATATGCGCAAGGATCTCTATCAAAGGCAGCTCCGCTTCATAAAGTACATTTTCAAGCTGCTCATTTTCAATCTTATTTTTAAATATATCTGTAAGCGCTTCTGCAATACAGCATTGTCTGAGACAGTAGTCGCAGAATTTATCGCTTTCATTTCCGAAAAGCCCTATCTGCGAATTTTCGGAGATAAATTTATCATCTTCCTCTATTTCCTCATGAAAATACTCGTATGCCAGCACTTTGATGCTGTATGAGCTCCTTGAAGGCTCAAGAAGATAAGCCGCTACAGCAGTATCGAACTTTGTATAAAATAAGCTTTCTCTTTCGTTTTCAAGACAATCCTCAAATACCGACATAAGCGCATAGTAATCCCTCTTGAGATCATGCCCCGATATACCGATACACTTTTTGCCTGCGGAAGAAACAAGCAAAGAGGCGGCATCTCTCATAAAATCTCGCTGTGTACCGTCTATATAATAAAATTTATTTTTTACGAGAATACCCATACCGTAAATAAACGGCAGCGAAGTATGACTGTTATCCGAAAGTACTTTTATGACAACCTCGCCTTCATTTTCCGCATCTTCTGCCAGTGCACTAAGCGCCTCGTTACCTGTAACTATAATTTTCTCGATTTGTTTCTCCTTAAGCTTTTCCGCGCTTGTCTCCGTATCGGAAACAGCAGCGGCACGCTCGCCATTGTATTTCATTTTCTTAAGAAAACTATTAAATTCAAGTTTCTTGTATATCTCTATGAGAGCATCGTAATCCGGTTCTTCCGTCTTAAACTCATCAAAATCAATCTCAATAGGCACGCTTGTGTTTATCGTCGCCAGTCTTTTGCTCATAACAGCAAGCGGTGCATTTTCTTCAATTTTGTCTTTCAGCTTTCCCGCCGGCATTGAGTCTGTGCTTGCTATCAGATTTTCCACGCTTCCGTATTCCAAGATCAGCTTTGTCGCAGTTTTTTCTCCCACTCCGGGAAGTCCCGGTATATTGTCAGACTGATCACCCATAAGTCCTTTGAAATCAATAAACTGCTCCGGCGTAAAGCCATACTTGTCGATCATCGCCTGTCTATCGTACATTTCAAACTCGGAAATGCCTTTGCGGGTTATTATAACTTTTGTAATATCGCTGGCAAGCTGCAGCTCGTCCTTGTCTCCGGTTATGATGTACGGCTCAAGACCTTCTTCTTCGGCACGCTTTGTCACCGTACCTATTATATCATCCGCTTCAAAACCGTCTATTTCAAGCATTTTTATATTCATTGCAGCTAGCACATCTTTCAGGAGCGGCAACTGCATAGCAAGTTCTGGAGACATCTTTTTTCTGCCCGCCTTATACGCATCGTATTCAAGGTGTCTGAATGTCGGTGCTTTTCTGTCAAATGTCACGCCAATATATTCAGGTTCATAGTCCTTAAATATTTTTGTCAGCATATTAAGAAAACCGTACACGCCGTGTGTGTACAGTCCTCCTTTTGTTATCATCGGGCGCTGCATAGCATAATATGCCCTGTTTATTAAACTGTTTCCGTCTATAATTACTATTCTTCCGTTCCTGTTTCTCTCCATAGTGTACCGTCCTGACCGTAATATGTCACATACTCATGTATTTCATTTCCGCTTTCGTCAGTTGATACCAAGTCTATTTCAAAACTCCAAATTCCATCGCCTTTGCTTTCGCACATAAGTATCTCAAATGATGTATCTTCAAGTGCCTTTTCAAGTGCACGCATATAATATCTGATGGCAACAGAATCTCTTGCATCCGATATTGCCCCCTGAGTTACTGAAAATCCCTTTACAGGTACGTAAAGCGGCGGCACAGAATCAGCACCCCTGCTTACCGGATTTTCGCCTTCTGCAGATACTGCCGCAGGATTTGTTTCGTCCGCGCTCATCGGCAGTACATCATCCATATACTGAGACTGCTCATCCGTCAAAGCTTCATTCTCATGCCCCGCACTCGGCTCTGCACCTGCCGCAGTCTCATTTACAGGAGCAATCTCATTTGCCGCAGCTCCGTATTCCGCAGCATTATATCGGTATTCAGGCACTTCTCCTGTGTCCTCCACTGTGTCTTCAACGGTCGACTTTTTAGTCACGCCGTTTGCGGAACTGTAATCGCACACATCGTTCAAAATACCGTAAGTATTCTGACTGCATTCATACTCAGACGAAAGCATCATTTCATCTGCATCATTTCCGGGTATCAACCGGTCAATATTATTATACATTGCAAGCGCAAATATTCCAACAACAAAAATCGCACACAATGAAGATATCTTTTTTATTTTCTTTTTCCTTGCGATTCTCACAGTCTCATATTCATCTTTTGCTTTTTCGGCGTCCGTTTCCGCATCAAGCGCTTCACGCAGTCTTCTGTCAAAATCAGAAGAAATTGTCACTTCCGGAAGTTCCGACAGCATTTTCACAACAGAAACAAGTTCTTCATATTCGTTTCTGCACGAAGGACAGGTATCTATGTGTGCAGATACTTCTTCCCTGAGACTGCTTTCAAGCATATTGTCAATATAAAGGGACAAAAGTTCCCTTATTTCACTGCACTTCATAGTCCTTCTCCTTTCATCAATCTATTCTGATCCCCTTTTCATATATAAGACGATCTTCAGTTTCCGTTTGTTCCTTAAAATAAATAAAAATTTTTGTTTAAAACTCTTTTTTGTTTTTGCCCTCAAGATATATATCTTTAAGTCTCAGTCTCGCCCGTGATATCCTTGATTTCACCGTACCGAGAGAACAATCCAGTATCTCGGAAATTTCTTCATATGAAAATCCTTTTATATCTCTGAGTATTATCACTTCACGATGTTCATCAGCAAGCATATCGAGGCATTTAATAATATATCTGCTTTCATCTTTTCTGACACTGAGCGCTTCCGGTCCTTCTCTTCTATCCGTTATGTCAAGTTCGGCACTGTCTTCATCGCTGCTGTAACTGCCGGATATGCTTACAAGCTTGGAATTTTTTTTATTTTTACGATAAAGATCATTGCAGACATTGGTAACAATACGATATACCCAAGTATCAAATTTACTTTCAAAATTAAAGCTTGACAGCCCTTTATATATTTTTATGAAACTTTCCTGAAGAGCATCCATAGCATCCTCTTCATTTTTTAGATAACGAAACGCTATGCCGTAAGCCTTATCCTTGCACGACAAAATCAGGGTTTCAAAGCTGTCTTTATCACCCTCGGCCGCTTTCTGTATAAGGATGCGTTCTTCTGCTGCGTCTCTCATTTGTTTCCTCGTATAGTTTTGCCCCAAAATTTATATATTAGCTGTCATTTCTATTTATTTTTTCAAATCCGAAACAGATTTTATACCATACGCCGATTCGGCATTAATTACGGCTCTCGCTATCGCTTTTTCCATAACTTTTACTGTAAGCACTCCCAGCGAATCCGGCGAAGCATCATATTTGCCTGTCGTCATAACAAATATTGTATCCCCGTCGGCGGATGTATGCACGGGAGATATCGCTCTCGCATAAGCATTGTGCGTTATCTGCGCCAGTTTACTGCATTGGCTTTTTGTCAATTTTACATTTGTCAAAATACAGCCTATTGTAGTATTTCCCGTAAACACATTTCTGCCTGCTCCTATTTCGTCAAGCATTATATCGCACGTGGAAGCAAGTGCTGTACCGTCTTCATTCATTATTCCTGCCAGTTTCTTGCCGGTTTCTGTATCCGTAACATCACCAAGGCAGTTTACAGCAACAACGGCTCCGCATTTTATATTGCCGAGTTCTACAGCATAAATTCCAAGCCCGCTTTTCATCATTCTTTCGGGTCCGAGATATTTGCCTACTGTAGCTCCTGTACCGGCTCCGAAATTACCCTGCATAAGAGGTTTTTCTTCAAAGGCCGCACGACAAGCTTCGTATCCCATAGCTTTGTCGGGACGTACACTGCCGTCACCTGTTGCAAGATCAAAAAGTGATGCTCCGCACACTATGGGTACATTTCCAAATCCCGTTTCAAATCCGTATCCTTTTTCACCGAGATACTGCATCGCCCCGTCTCCCGCAGCAAGCCCGAAAGCGCTTCCTCCGGAAAGCATTACACAGTGTATCTGTTCTATCATATTAACAGGCTTTAATACATCGGTTTCTCTTGTTGCCGGTCCGCCTCCGCGTACATCCGCACCTGCAAAAGCCCCGTCCGGACAGATAATCGCCGTACAGCCTGTGGCAGTTTCTTTGTTTTCGGCGTTGCCTATCAAAAATCCTTCAATATCTCTTATATCTATTTCTTTTAAGTTATTCATACAAATTCTCCTGTTTGGCGCTTAAAATGATATTATCACTTTCCTACCAGCACTTTTATACCTGATATGCACTATAATATCTGTACCGCAACTATAAGCGCTATCACAACGCCGACAATAGCTTCGCCGCCAAGCACTCCCGATGCCACGATGCTTCCGGTACCGCTTTCTTCTACTTTTGGTGCAAATTTATCAAGTATAAATCTAAGCGCTCCGCCGATAAACGCCGTTGCCGACATATAAAACGGAAGATATACGCCGAGTCCCAGCGTCATTACCGGAAAGTTTACAAAATACAAAATCACTGCAATGACAAGTCCTGTTATGAAAGCAGGCATATGTGAAATACCGCCTACCATAGCCGCAACTGCGCTCGCCTGTGCCGCAGGAAATTCTTCCGAGCCGAAAGCCGCAGGTCCGTAAGCCTTTAATATAACATAAAGTACGCCTACCGAAACAGCAGCTCCAATGAGAGAACCGACAACTTCCGCATACCATTGCGCTTTCGGATCTGTTTTTAGGATATATCCGGCCTTAAAATCGTTCATAACATCACCGACAAGTCCGCAGGCAACAGCGACTATCGCCGCTACAAAAAATGCCTCCGTCTGTCCTATGCTGCTCACGGCTTTTGCCGCTATTAAAACTATTATACCGAATATTTCCATTGGATTTATACCGGACTGCCCAACGCACTGTGCAGACATAGCGGTTGCAAGCCAAACTCCGAGAATTGTTATAATTGACGCGATTATACCCATTTTCAGCACGCCTGTAAAAAGGAATGCCGCCAGCACCATAACTATCGGTGCCCAGCGCATCGGCACAATAGCATCGCCGAGACTCTTCTTGCTGAACATAGGACCGAATATTTCTTTTGCTTTCGGTAGTATGCCTTTAAGCAGTATACCTATACCGGTGCCTACCATAAGACCGATTCCGAGCGACGATTTTATACTTGCTGCCGTCTGCATATCGAATATACCTGCCGCCTGGCTGCCGAACATAATACCAAAATCACCTATAACGGCGCCGAGAAACCAAATACCCAGCGCTATCGGTCCTATGAGGTAACCTACCGATATCAGCATAGGAGAAAACCAGATACCGACCGAGGCTCCGTACGCACCCATTTTGCCGCTGAATACAGCGCTCGGAAAAAGCGGTGTTCTACCGGTCACCTGTGAGCCATCGCGCAGCGCCGCAAACAGTGCTGCAAGACCCATGGAAGCGAAAAGTGTCTTTGCCTTGCCGCCCCCAGAATCTCCGACCGTAAGCATCTCCGCTGCTGCTTGTCCCATCGGATATGGAAGCTCTTTTGTAACTACAAAATATTTTCTTATAAGTGCTGTAAATATTAAGCCGAGAATTACTCCTCCGAGTGTCACCACGAGAAGTTTTACCGGACCGACCTCGGCATTTGCATT
>JAAWDW010000079.1 GCA_022793975.1 Bacillota bacterium | reverse complement strand
GCTCACGAAGATGAACATGCACATCCGCAAATCCGGGGACTACTATATAATTACCGTTTTTTAAATCAAGAGTTTTAAAAATGCCGTACGCACCATTGGCAGTACAGGAAACACTGTTTCCAATATTAACAAGAAAATCAATTTTACTGTCAAATTTTCCGTTTGCATATACGAGTGCTCTTTCCAAATGCAGATACATTTCGTTCTCCTTTCAAAAAGAAAATCTTGCCGAGAGGCAAGATTATATTACAAAACATCATAGTGACCACAGCAAACTGCGCACCACATGCATCAGTTTCCGTAATCGTTCAGCCGTTTCATATATGTAAAATTCTACATTGCACATATATAAATAACTTCTGTTTTCATCGTATATAACCTTGTCAGCCTCTCTGTGCTGAATTTAAAGATTTTTTCACCATATTATTTTAGCACATATTAAGCTTACTTGTCAATCTCATTTCATAAGTTTTGTGCATATTTTTCGACTTTGGCAATTCTAAAGTGTCTCAACCTTTTCAGGAGAAAATCCGGTCGTCTCAGTTATTATTTCTGCAGCAACACCCATTATTTTCATATTACGGGCAACCTTCTCCTTTCTTTTCTCTTCCCCTTCGGCAAGTCCGATCTCATACTGTTCTTCTGCTCTTATCTCCGCAAATTCCTCTTTTGTTATATAATCAAATAACATACCGTTTACCTCCGATCCGTGAATCTTCAGAAAATCATAAAGTACATTTTCTTTCATGCAGCGTTGACTGTTCTTCTATAAGTACAACAAATTTATTGTCAATTGTAAAGGCAATATCATCTTTAATATCTATAAAGACCGCATCTTTAAGAGTCTGTATAACTACCGGTACATCCGAGTCATAATTCGTTCCTTTCAGATCATTATATAAATGTCTCAGTTTCTTTTCATCATTAAACAGTAATCTGAATATACTGTCCTTATATTCCCTGTTAATCCTCTTGCTCTTATCATTACCTTCTTTATTCATTGCTCTAATCCTTATATCTTCTATTTTAATTATACCGGCTATTTACTATATTTTAGATTATAACATTATCGCTCTTTATTTATAAATATATTACAGTAATTTTCTGACTTTAGTTTGATGCACTCTATATTAATAAAATAATCATAAATAATTAATTTCATAAAAAAGAATACATGTTAATACCGATTCCGATTCACGGTAAAAACATGTATTCTTTTCTCTAAAAGTTTGCCAAAAAGTCAAAAAATATATAATTAATACTTTTTAATAATACTCCGCACGGCAGAACAGCCGTGCACATTGAGCTATCTGTAAACCAGGCCGCAAGTCAGCGAAATTTATGCAGATATTCTGTCATAATTTTAAGAAGTATACTAAGTCCAAACCCAAAGTATAAAATCCCTACAGCACTTTATCGAGGAAGTCTTTCGTTCTCTGCTCTTTTGGATTTCCGAACACCTCAGCCGGTGTGCCTTCTTCTACTATATATCCGCCGTCCATAAACAGCACACGATCCGCCACTTCTCTGGCAAAACCGATTTCGTGCGTAACTATCGCCATAGTCATACCCTCAGCAGCAAGATTTTTCATTACCTGTAGTACTTCGCCGACCATTTCCGGATCAAGCGCTGAGGTTGGTTCATCAAACAGCATTATATCAGGATTCATACAGAGTGCACGCGCAATAGCCACTCTCTGCTTCTGTCCTCCGGAAAGCTGCGACGGATACGCATCTACTTTATCCGCAAGACCTACGCGCGCAAGCATCGACAGTGCCTGCTCCTTTGCCTCTTCTTTAGTTGCTTTTTTAAGGTCCACAGGCGCAAGCATCAGATTCTTTATTACATTCAAATTATTAAAAAGATTAAAATGCTGAAATACCATACCGATATTCTCGCGCACCTTATTTATATTCACTTTCTTATCGGTAATATTATAACCGTCTACAATCACCTCACCGCCCGTAATCTCCTCAAGACAGTTCAGACAGCGCAGAAACGTCGACTTGCCGCTTCCCGAAGGTCCGACGATAACAACCACTTCGCCTTCATATATATCCGTAGAAATATTCTTTAATACTTCCAGTTTTCCAAAATTCTTTTTAAGAGAATCTACATGGATTTTCACATTATCTCTATTCACGGCCACGAGCAAGTCTCCCTTCTATGTATTTTGCAAGAAGCGAAAGCAGAGTTATAACAACTAGGTACATCAGCGCCACAAGCGCCCAAACCCTAAACGCCTGAAACGTATTGGCAATAACATTCTTCGCTGAATTTACGAGTTCCGGAAATCCGATAACCGAAAGAATCGATGTATCTTTCAACGTAATTATAAACTGGTTTATAATACTCGGTATCATCGTCTTTATAGCCTGAGGCAACACTACTCTCTGCATAGAACGCCAGTACGGAAGACCAAGGCTTCTTGCTGCCTCCATCTGCCCCTTATCCACAGACTGAATACCTCCGCGGATAATTTCTGACATATACGCGCCGCAGTTCATCGAAAGACATATTGTTCCTGCCTGCAATCCAGTCAGAACAAGCGGTATGCCGAAAGTCTGCTTTACAAACTGCGGAACTCCGAAGAATACGAAGAACGCCAAAACTATCATAGGCACCCCGCGTATTGCATACACAAAAACGAAAGAAACAGCCCTGCAAAAACGGTTTTTTACAACGCTCATTATTCCGAATATTAAACCGATTATACAGGCAAAAAACAGACTATAGAGAGCTAGCAGCAAAGTCTGCCCCAGCGCTTCGATCAGTAAATGCCCGTAACTGTTAATGATATCTGCTGTTGACATTGAAAGGACTCCTTCCAAAATAAAATAAACGGCGGCACCCGACATAGGGTTCCGCCGGATTATATACGGTTAGTTATTTAAACTATCCGAGATACTTAGCTATAATTTCATCGTAAGTACCGTTTTCCTTGATATTCTTGAGACCGGCATTGAACATATCAAGAAATTCCTGGCTTGCCTCATTGAAAATAGCAAGTCCGTAAGGCGCACCCTCATTTTCAGTTCCTTCAACAACCTGCATTTCAAGGTCACCGTCAGCGATAGACGCTCTCATAATAGGTGTATCTTCGAAGCAGGCAACTGCCTGACCTCCTATTACAGCCTGATACATTGTCGGCGAATCTTCGAAAACAGTAATGTCAAATCCATATGTATCTTTAAGGCTTTCCGCATATGTCTTTCCCTGCGTTCCGTTCTTAACCGCAACAACTTTGCCGCTTAAATCTTCGAAACCTTTGATATCAGAATCAGCAGCAACTGCCATACACTGAGTAGCCTGATAATATCCATCCGAGAAAGTCCAGCCGCTGTCAATTCTGTCCTGTGTAATCGAAGCACCTGCGATCATAGCATCAGCCTGGCTTGACTGACAAGCCGCAATTGAAGCGTCCCAGCCGAGACTGTTGAGCTTGTATTCAAATCCCTGATCTTCCGCAATAGCCGCAAGAATATCAACGTCGATGCCCACGAATTCACCGTTGGCATTTGTATATTCAAAAGGCTTGAATGCTGTATCTGTAGCTACAATCCATACTTTACCGTCAGTATCACCGTCCGTACTGCTGTCATCTCCGCCGCATCCTGCAAGAATACCGAGCATAAGACAGAGAACGAGCATAATCGATAAAAACTTTTTCATTTTACTTCCCTCTCTTTTACAAAACAAATTTTATTGTACATATTCGTAAATACGCCAATTTATCATACTATTATTATAATTATCCTGGAAATGATAGTCAATAAAAAGTTATAAACATTTATACTTGTATACCTATTTATATTTTGTATACATAATTATCTCTTATTTATTTTTATGACATACTTCAATTACAGTGATTGATATTATGTTTATAATTGAATGTTTTCCGAATATATTGACAATTTCGACTGCTTAGCTGTATAATTATGAAAAGCTATTATTATCCGTTTTATCGAAAGGAGCAAAGCTATGACACGATTTGCAAAACGAATAAACAGCGAAAGTAATCCTGCGTACAATCGGATTTTCGCGATGTTTGACCAGCCGGGCGTTATCTCACTCGGAGACGGCGTACCCGACGCCAGCACATTTCCCGCGGCCGAGCTTGAAAAAATGACAAGCGAAGTTTTTGAAGATTTCAAAAAGGACAGTTCTTTCACAAATAAACTGTTTTCATATTGGGAATCCGCAGGCGTACCCGAACTCGTAAGTGCGCTCGAAGAGCGTTATATGGGTAAATTTAAAAGCGGAAACCCCGAAAAAGATGTTCTTCTCACATTCTCAGGCGCTCAGCAGGTAATTGACCTTGCGGCAAGAGTATTTCTTGATCCGGGCGATACAATTATAGTTGAAGAGAACAG
>JAAWDW010000078.1 GCA_022793975.1 Bacillota bacterium | reverse complement strand
GTCATCGAGAGACATGTCCGGTATTTGACTGATTTCACCGTTTGTTTCTTCTCCCGAAAACATATATACTCCGGCAGCTGCCGCTACAGAAGCAATCAGAATAAAGAGCAGTACCGTTACTATTTTTAATGAACTTTTCTTTTTCATATTTATAATCTTTCTTTTTACTTTTTTCTTTAAAATTACTCTAACTATTATACATCATACAGGTTAATTTTGTCAGCTTTTTTGCGTAAAAACTCATATTTGCTGTCTGCATCGGTTTTATTATCCGCAAAATAAACTTTTTCTTTATATTTCTTTTTCGTATTGTTATAATATAGGCAAGTATTTAAGGTGTTATCAGGAGGATTTGATATGAACAAAGAATTGTTTGACAAGAGAAACTCTCTTTACGGACCGACCGTTGTAAAAGCCCTCGAAACAAGAGGCTTTGAGGCATATTACTGTGCAAATAAAGAAGAGGCCCTCGAAAAAGCCGTATCCGTTATTCCAAAAGACCACTCTGTGGGCTGGGGCGGCTCGATGAGCATAAACGAAATAGGTCTTGTCGACAGGCTCAGACGCGACGGATACACTCTGATTGACAGAGATCTCGGCAAAACGCCGGAAGAAAAAACAGAAATTATGAGAAAAGCGCTTACCGCAGACACTTTTATTATGGGTACCAACGCACTTACCGAAGCAGGAGAACTTCTCAATGTAGACGGTACAGGCAATAGAGTAGCTGCACTTTGTTTCGGCCCTAAAAGTGTTGTCGTAATTGCCGGAATAAATAAAGTAACACGTGATATGGACGCTGCCGTAAAACGCGTACGCACTATAGCTGCACCTATAAATGCAGCTAGATTCCCCGGACTTAAAACACCTTGCGCAGTTACCGGCAAATGCGGCGAATGCACAGGTGACGGATGTATCTGCGTAGATTTTTTAATTACAAGAAAATCAAATCCGAAAGGCAGAATCAAAGTAATTTTGGTGGGTGAAGAACTCGGATTTTAGCTTAACCGTACGTAAAAAGGCAGAGTCTTTCATTTTATTGAAAACACTTTGCCTTTTTTATTCAATATCATATTTATAAAATTTACTTCCAAAGCTTATCTGGATAAAAACCTTTATCTTTAAATGACTGCAGTGCGTTTACAACATCTTCTTTATCCTCTTTGTACGTCACACCATACCACTTGTCATACGATCTCAGCATCCGCACACGCGCTTTTCCGCGGCCGAGAAGATTCTGTACAACAGACGGCAGAAAATATTCCGCTTTAAGCGGATTTTCGGCGAGCGCTTTTTCCATAAATTCGGGAAACTCCGCCCATGCTTCTTTTACAAAGCTCTCGGTAAATCCCCATACATTCATCGATACCGGTGTACCTTTTGGTATTTCTGTAAATGTCTTTCCGTCATCTTCAGTATAGACTATTTTACCGTCTTTTCGCATAATTTTTGTTCTTTCGTGTATTTCTGCGAGATATCCGTCATCTGTCTCTCTGCACACACCGCGTGCAACGGAACCGTTTTCTGTGAGCGTATTTTCAATATTATAGCCTACCATGCAGTAATTATATGTTTCACTGTCTTCAGCCTTTGCTAGATAATCATATATAGTATGAAAAGCTCCCGCACCGTAATAATCATCCGCATTTATTACAGCAAAAGGGCCGTCTATTAAATCTCTGCAGGCAAGTACCGCGTGGCAAGTACCCCACGGCTTTTCCCTGCCCTCAGGCAAAACAAAACCTTCCGGAATATCGTTTATTTCCTGATATGCGTAAACAGTTTCTATATATTTATCCGCTTTTCCCTCTATGCGTTTTTTAAAATCTGCTTCTATTTCTTTTTTTATAACAAAAATAACCTTCTTGAATCCTGCCATTACTGCATCGTAAAGAGAAAAATCAAGTATAATTTCATCCTTATCGCTTATCGGATCCATCTGCTTGAGTCCGCCGTAACGGCTGCCTAGCCCCGCGGCCATTATCACAAGTACCGGTTCTTTCATAAACAATTACCTTCTTTCTATTTTTGCCTTATTATTTGCTTTTGCTGCTATTCGTTCCCGATACAGCTTGTGCCGCTTGAAGCGCTGCATATCTTCCGCCCTTTGCCATAAGTTCATTATGTGTTCCTGTTTCAATGATTCTTTCATCGTCTATTACCGCTATACGATCGGCGTTTCGTATAGTTGAAAGTCTGTGTGCTATTATAATGCTTGTTCTGCCCTCGCTCAGCGTATCCAGACTCTTTTGTATTCTCTGCTCCGTTACGCTGTCAAGTGCACTTGTGGCTTCATCGAGTATAAGTATCGGCGGATTTTTTAAAAATACACGTGCAATGGAAAGTCTCTGTTTCTGACCACCCGAAAGCATTATTCCGCGTTCACCTACATATGTATCATAACCGTCGGGCATCTCTGTAATTTCTTTATGTATTTCCGCAAGCACCGCAGCACGGGTTATTTCCTCATCTGTGGCATCAGGTCTCCCATACCTTATATTGTCGCGTATAGTC
>JAAWDW010000077.1 GCA_022793975.1 Bacillota bacterium | reverse complement strand
ATTCACGATTTTCATCATCTTCAAATTCTATCGGATCTCCATAATAATCGAATCCGTAAAGCATTTCTTCCGTATCGTTTTCAAGTCTGAAAGATATGCCTGAAGCCACGAGTGTGCCGTCATCATCATACCAGTAAAGTGACTTGCGTTTGTGCTCACCTTCGAGCATATCGTAGTTTTCACATTTTTCTGTTCTGTCGGGAGCACCGAGTACTGTATATTTGAGACAGTTTACGGGCATACCTTCTGCGGGAAGTTCGCCGCCGTACTTTTCTTTATTTTCAGTTTCGGCTTCAGCTCGTAGACGTTCGCGTTCTGCTTCATCAGCTATGCGCTTTTCACTTGCGAGTATCGCAACACGTTCTTCCAGAGCGTCCACATCATTTTGAAAAGATTTTTCATATTTGAGAGTAATTTCTGCAAGCTCGTTTTCTCCGCCTGCATATGTATTGCTTGTTTTGTATAGATCTGTGTATCTACAGAAGACAGCAAGCTCATTTGCGTCGCGGTAGTTTTTTAGCATGGTAAATTGTTCATAAGCAGCGGCATAGTTTTCGTGCTCAAGCTCTTTTATAGCGTTTTCATATTTATAATCGCGGACGAAGTGATGCGTCGAAAAAGCACCGATAAGAACAACTACGCTTGCAAGCACTGCAATCGCCTTTGTACGTGGCGAATATTTTTTTTGTTTTTTTGTTTTCGCTATATAGTTTTTAAGATATTTATCGTATGGGTCTGAGCTGCTGTCCTGAGCTATTTCAGATGCTTCCCATATGGCAGGAGAGGAGGATACGGAAGGTATTCCCGATGTTACGGAAGACGGGTCTATTGGTTGATATTCCTGAGTCCTTTCCAGTTTAATATCTCTTTCGTTCCATTCTGCAGGGCGGGTAGTTTTACATATAATGTGTTTTGTAAGATGAGGCGGATATGGTGTGTATTCTGCGGAATGTACGGCAACCGAACGCACTTTTCCTGTGGTTTCGATATTGTCCTTTCCAAAAGGTACAGATACAAAGTCACCTATGCAGATTGCAGGATCATCGGATATATAAAAATATGTACGTTGAATGCCTTGGAACTGCACTTGGCAGTATAGGTATTCCTCGTTATTTGTCGATTCTTTGATTGTCATATTGATACCTCCGCATAACATTATACCACAAACTTCGACATATATTTTGCTACATAATTATTACAAAAATATCCCCATTATCTCCGTTGACTAAGGGGATAAAAAGGGTATAATGAGTATAATAAAAACGGAGGTGAAATATGGATAAGAGAATAAAACTTATGGAAAACATTAAATCTCTTGAAATGCAAATCGCGGAACTACCAAAAGGATATATAACATATAAAACGGTATCAGGCAAACGTTATCCATATCACCAGTGGAGTGAAAACGGGAAGAAGACTGCACTTTATCTTAAAGAAAATGAAGTGGCTTCACTTGCAAAAAAAATAGCGCGCAGAAAAGAACTAGAGGCTCAGTTGCGTGAGATGAAAAAGCTCGTGCCGAGAACAGAAAAAACACGAACAAAAAATCTTATATTTGAAACAAATGTAAATATTGGTATAGGACTTTCCGAAATGGCGGTTTTCGGGTGGGAAAAACGCGATTGTTATGAGAAACTTAAAGAGTTTTTATACAGTAGTGAAAGAGACAGGGTGTGCCTTGTATACGGTCTCAGAAGAACCGGAAAAACTACACTTTTGCGACAGGCGATAGCAGATATGTCAGACGAAGATTTAAGAAAAGCAGCATATATAAAAGGACGTAAAACTGATACAATGGCAATGATGAATCGTGATTTAAAAAAGTTGTACGAAGAGGGATTTCGCTATATATTTATTGATGAAGTAACATTGCTTGCGGATTTTATAGATTCGGCGGCACTGTTTTCCGATGTATTTGCTGCAATGGGCATGAAAATAGTGCTTTCCGGTACCGATTCTCTCGGTTTTTGGTTTGCTATGGACGATGAGCTCTATGATCGTGCAAAATTGATCCATACTACGTTTATTCCATATAGAGAATACAGTAGAGTGCTTGGTATAAACAGCATAGATGAGTATATAAGATACGGCGGCACATTGCGTGCCGGAGAAACTGCATTTGACGATACTGAACTTATGAGCGACGATGCTTCGTTCCGCGATGATGAAAGTACAAGACGCTACATAGATGCGGCGATATGCAGAAATATTCAAAATTCCCTTGCCTATTATCAGGGAGGAGGACATTTTAGGCATCTTTATGATCTTTATGAAGCAGGAGAACTTACAGGGGCGATAAACAGAATTATAGAAGATATGAATCATCGTTTTGTACTAGAAATACTTACAAAGGATTTTGTTTCATCAGATCTGGGGATGAGTGCAAAGAATCTCAGAAGCGAAAAAAATACTTATAAACGTACAGATATTTTAGATAATATAGATACCAAAGAAATAACAGAACGTCTTATGAGTATACTGGAAATAATAAACATTGATGAACAGTCAATAAGAATAAGAAATGAGCATATTACCGAGATAAAAGAGTATCTTAAAGCGCTTGATTTAATTGAAGATTGTCCGCTTGAAATGGGAATGCCGGGACTTAAACCTCTTGAACATATTATTTTTACACAGCCGGGTATGCGATATTGCCAGGCGCAGACCCTAGTATTTTCATTGCTCCGAGACGAAATATTCTTAATGCAGAGTGAAAAGACAAAACAACTTGTATGTGAACGCATACTGGAAGAAGTACGAGGAAGAATGTTGGAGGATATTGTTTTACTCGAAACTTCAAAAGCGCTCGGCAGCAGATATAAAGTATTTAAACTGCAATTTGACCGCGGAGAATTTGATATGGTCATATACGATAAAAAAGAAGACAATTGCCGCATATATGAAATAAAGCATAACAGGACGATTGTGTCCGAGCAGGCAAAGCATCTGCTTGATGAAGAAAAAAGTATGCTTGCAGAAAAGCGATTCGGCAGGATTGACGGTAAGTATGTATTGTATCTCGGTAAAAATGCAGAGACAGAAAACGGCGTGCATTACCGTAATGCCGAGGAGTTTCTCAAATCGCTGCCTGTATTGGTATAGTGTGCATTATACGGATATTATAAATTGAGGAGCTGCGCTATGATTTGTTATAAATTATAGCATCTATAAAACAACCATTATGTAGATAAAAGCCTTGAAAACATCGTGTTTTCAAGGCTTTGTTGGCGGAGTTGGTGGGATTCGAACCCACGAGCCCCGGAGGACTACCGCATTTCGAGTGCGGCTCGT
>JAAWDW010000076.1 GCA_022793975.1 Bacillota bacterium | reverse complement strand
GAATTTCGGGAGCATTTCAAGGAGAAAATACACTTGTACTCGTAATTTCTATGGCACTTGGTACCATTATAGGAGAACTCATAGATATTGACAAACACTTTACGAAGTTTGCGGAAAGAATAGGAAATAAGTTTCAGAAACCCGGAAGTGAAAGCAGGTTTGCCGATGGTTTTGTCACAGGAACGCTTATGTTCTGCATAGGAGCGATGGCGATAATGGGCTCGTTTGATGCGGGACTTACGGGTGACAATACGACTCTTTACACAAAGGCGCTGCTGGATGGCATTTCAGCTGTGGCATTTGCTTCTGCTATGGGTATAGGTGTTGCCTTTTCTGCATTTTGTGTACTTTTATATCAAGGTGCGCTTGTACTTCTTTCACAGTATATTTCGGTGTTTATATCAGATTATATGGTAGCGGAAATGACCTGTGCCGGCTCACTTTTAATTATGATGATCGGTATTAATATGCTGGATATTACTAATATAAAAGTGATGAATATGCTGCCTGCTGTATTTATGCCGTTCATATTATGCAATTTTATGTAGCTTTCTATTTATAATGTAATTAAGATAATAATTGATTTTAATAAGAAATAAGGAGCAGAAGTCATATGTGATTTTTACTCCTTATTTGCAATTTTGGTTATTTTCGGCTTAAAGTTATCGAGCTTTGCAGCATTATTACGAGAAACTGCTTGTTGACCCGGAGCATTTGAGTTGCTCCACCGGGGAAATATGCTGTACTGTTACATTGACAGTTGTCTATTTTATATGCGGATATTGGCTTTTGCTTTGAAATATGGTATTATATATAAATAAGACTGCTTTACGCAGAGGCTGTTTTACTGAATATTTTTTGTGCGGCCGGCATAAAGGAGGTACAGCAGGAGTGAGTAATATATATATTGCGTGCGAAACAGATAAGGGACTTGCGGACTATCTTGCATCGTGCGGTCATACAGTAATTGATGTCGAGAAAACCGACTGCGTTTATGATGCTGTGGCGGAACATCCTGATATATATATGTGCAAACTCGGCGCTGATCCTGCTGCACCGCTGTATAAGGGTGATAAATCAAAGCTTGGATTCCGTTATCCGGAAAATATTATATATAATGCGGCGGTCTGCGGCAGGTACTTCATACATAATCTGAAATACACGGACGGCAGACTTCTTGAAGCCGCGCAGGATTATGTATCGCGCAGATACGGCTGTGCAATGATAAGAGTAAATACCGCGCAGGGCTACACCAAATGCAATATTGCAATCGTAGACGACAGCCACATAATAACAGAAGATAAGGGGATTTTCCGTGCAGTTTCTGAAAAAACAGATATTAAGGTTTTACTTATAGCAGAGAAACAGGTAAAACTTAACGGATTTTCGCACGGATTCATCGGAGGAGCTGCAGGGAGAGTCGGCAACGAAATAATATTTAACGGTGATATTACGGCGCACAGCGACTATGTAAAAATACGCAGTTTCATAGAAGAATGCGGTCTTGATATAAAATCTTTTGCTTATCCGCTTACGGATATCGGCAGTATAATAGAGGAAAAGTTATAATGAAAAAACACGCTATTATTCCGGTGTTTATACCGCATCTCGGATGCCCGCACAACTGTGTTTTCTGCAATCAGCATGCGATAACGGCGCGTACAGAGGAAGTGACTCCGGAAGATGTTGTAAACATAATAGAAGAATATTTGCCTACACTTGAAGGCAGAGGTCTCGAAGAAATAGAAATCGCTTTTTTCGGCGGCAGTTTCACAGGAATACCTCTTGATCAGCAGACAGCATTTCTCGAAATAGCAAAACGCTACAAAGACAGCGGCAGGATTGATAAAATACATCTTTCAACGCGTCCCGATTACATAGATAAAATAATACTCGACAATCTTAAAAAATATTCTGTAGATGTAATAGAACTTGGTGTACAGTCGTTTGATGAAGAGGTGCTTAGGCTTTCAGAGCGCGGACATGACATTTATGCGGTATACAAAGCTTGCGAGATGATACGCGAGTATGGATTTACGCTTGGTATACAGCTGATGATAGGGCTTCCGGGGGATACACGCGAAATTTCTGTGGAGTCTGCAAGGCGGGCAGCGGAGATACATCCTGAAATAGCGAGACTTTATCCGACAGTTATACTTAAAGATACGGAACTTTACAATATGTATGAGCGCGGCATATACAGACCGGAAAATCACGAAGAAATGGTTGAAACTGTGAAAGAAATGTACAAGATACTGACGGGAGCGGGAGTAAATGTTATAAGAGTGGGGCTTAAGAGCACTGAGCTGATAAACGACAGCGGCGAAAGTGCCGTGGCCGGGAATTCTTATCATCCGGCATTCAGACAGCTTGTTGAGGGTGCAATTGCAAGAGAATATATAGAATCAAAGATAAATGAACTGTTTCCGAAAGCAGCGTGCGACGGGTACTTTGCGGATGGTATATGTCCGATAATAGAGATATATGCAAACGACAGAACATTTTCTAATATTATTGGTCATAAAGGTGTAAATAAAAAAGAGTTTGCTCGCAAATACCCGTGGCTCAATATAGAATATAAAAAGGACAAAACACTTGCAGACGGTGAAATCAGAGTTGTAGAAGCAAGTCAATCACATCGGCATAAGGACATATTAAAAAGCAAAATGCCGAAAAAATCAGGAAAAGTGAAATAAATCGCAGCAGACGAAAGGAGATATAAAGAGATGAAAGCGGTAATTACGGTAATAGGAAAGGATATGGTAGGTATTCTCGCAAGAGTATCAGCGACTTGTGCGGAAAGCAATGCCAATGTAATTGAGGTAACGCAGAGTGTACTTCAGGATTATTTTGCAATGATAATGATTGTTGAAGTGAACAAGATGAACTGTGAACTTGATGAACTCAAGAAGAGACTTGCAGACAATGTGCCGGATATGATAATTCATGTTATGCACGAGGATATCTTTAATTCTATGCACAGAATATAGGAAACGGAGGAATTTAAGATATGCTGAATACAAGCGACATTATGGAAACCATAAATATGATACAGAATGAGAATCTTGATGTGCGTACAATTACGATGGGAATATCGCTTCTCGACTGTGCGGACAGCGATATCGACAAGTCGTGCGAAAAGGTGTATAACAAAATATACAGACTGGCAAAAGATCTCGTAAAAACAGGTGAAAGTATCGAAAAAAAATACGGCATACCTATTGTAAACAAGAGAATATCGGTAACACCTATTGCAATGCTCGTTGCAGCAAGCGGAGGCGATCCCGTAAAATATGCAAAGACGCTTGACAGAGCGGCAAAAGCTGTTGGAGTAAATTTTATAGGAGGATATTCTGCGCTCGTGCAGAAAGGATTTTCTGCTGGAGACAGGGAGCTTATCGAGTCGATACCGAGAGCACTGGCAGAGACAGAGTTCGTATGCTCATCGGTAAATGTGGGTAGTACTAAGGCGGGCATAAATATGGATGCTGTAAAGCTTATGGGACATGCAGTGCGCGAAGCGGCGCAACTCACGAAGGACAGGCAGTGTATAGGCGCGGCTAAACTCGTAGTATTTTGCAATGCCCCTGAAGATAATCCCTTTATGGCGGGGGCGTTTCACGGACCGGGAGAACCGGACTGTGTCCTCAATGTCGGTGTTTCGGGGCCGGGCGTTGTGCGTGCGGTGCTGGCAAAGATGCCGAAAGATGCAAAGCTTGAAGAGGTTGCCGATGTCATAAAAAAAACAGCGTTTAAGATCACCAGAATGGGACAGCTTGTCGGGAGCGAAGCGAGCGCGGCGCTCGGTGTGCCTTTTGGTATCATAGATTTGTCTTTGGCGCCGACCCCGGCTGTGGGAGATTCGGTGGCTCATATACTTGAGGAAATAGGGCTTGAACAGTGCGGGGGTCCGGGAACAACGGCGGCGCTTGCGATGCTCAACGATGCGGTAAAGAAAGGCGGTGTAATGGCGTCTTCCGCAGTCGGCGGTCTTTCGGGAGCATTCATTCCTGTTACGGAAGATGCAGGTATGATAGATGCTGCTCGAAGCGGCGTGCTGACGATAGAAAAACTTGAAGCGATGACTGCCGTGTGCTCTGTCGGACTTGATATGATAGTGATACCGGGTGATTCTGCACCTGAGACTATTTCTGCGATTATAGCAGATGAGGCGGCAATCGGAATGGTAAATTCAAAGACAACGGCGGTGCGTGTGATACCGGCTATAGGACTTAAAGACGGTGAAGAACTTGAATTCGGAGGTCTTCTCGGCTCTGGTCCTATTATGAAAATAAATACGAAGTCACCGGCGGTGATGATAAACAGAGGAGGACGCATACCGGCGCCGCTTCAAAGTCTAAAAAATTAAAAATAAAGAAGTAAGCAAAAACACAGGTGAAACATATGGTAAACATAGGAAATGATTGGGACAATATACTTGCAAATGAATTTGATAAGGATTATTATAAGGAACTCAGAAAATTTCTGGTAAGCGAATACCGTACAAATACAATATATCCTGATATGTACGATATATTTAACGCACTGAAATATACGCCTTATGCGAAAGTAAAAGTGGTAATACTGGGACAGGATCCGTATCATGAGCCGGGTCAGGCCCACGGACTCTGTTTTTCCGTTAAAAAAGGTGTACCTAAACCACCATCGCTTGTCAATATATTTAAGGAAATTGAGGCAGACCTCGGAATTAAACCGCCGTCTCATGGATGTCTGACGGAATGGGCTGAGCAGGGTGTACTTCTTCTCAACACATCGCTCACAGTAAGGAGAGGTCAGGCAAATTCTCATAAGGGAAAAGGCTGGGAGATATTTACGGACAGAGTAATAGAACTTTTAAACGAGAGGCAGGAGCCGATGGTATTCATACTTTGGGGCGCAAATGCCAAAGCTAAGAAGGAGCTTATTACAAATCCGCATCATATGATAATAACAGGTGCGCATCCGTCGCCGCTTTCGGCACATAACGGATTTTTCGGCGGCAGATATTTTTCGCGTACCAACGCTTATCTTGAGGAAAAGGGCGAGACGCCGATAGACTGGAGCATAAGCGAGTAAAAGGACTAAGGAGGATTAGAAAAATGCTGGGAATAGGAGCAATGGTATGGGTGGCAATAATAATAGCCGCACTTGCCGTAATTATTGTCATTTACGGACTGACTGCGTATAACGGTTTTATCAGAATGGTAAACAGGATTGATGAAGCGTATGCGACTATGGATGTATATCTCAAAAAAAGATATGATCTGATACCAAATCTTGTAAATACCGTAAAAGGTTATGCTGCACACGAACAGGAGACACTTGATAAAGTTATAAAGGCGAGAAATACGGCACAGGGTGCAGCCACTGTGGAAGATAAGATTGCAGGTGAAAATGCGCTGAGCGGTACACTTAAAACACTCTTTGCGGTTGCGGAGGCATATCCGGATCTTAAAGCAAACACAAACTTTATAAATCTGCAGCAACAGCTTCAGAATATAGAAGGTGAAATAGCGAATTCGCGAAAATACTACAACGCTGTTGTACGTGAGTACAACACTAAGACACAGGTATTTCCGAGCAGCATTATCGCCGGAATGTTTAAGTTTGCCAAGAAGACTATGTTTGAGATAAACAATGCGGAAGAGAGAGAAAATGTTACAGTTCAATTTTAATATGAAGAAATTTAAGAAAGCCGGAGCGTATTTTTTCGCTCCGGTTATTGTAATACTGGCGCTTATAGTTTATGTGCAGGATGTGTATGCGTACGCTTATTATACGACAGACGAATTTAATGCCGTATTTGATATTCACGAGGATAACAGTGTGTCTGTGACGGAGGAAATAAAAATTGATGCTTTCGGCAGCGGTCACGGGATATACAGATACATTCCGATGCGCGGTAAGGCATATATGGAAATAGACGGTGAAATGAGAGAGATACCGCGCCGTATGAAGATAAAGAACATAAATGTTGAGGGCTATGAGTACGAGACATATAATGAAAACGGCAACAAGGTAATTAAAATAGGAAGTGCTGATTCTTATATTACGGGAAAGCAAGTATACAGGATAACGTACGACTGTATAATGTATGAAGACCAAATAGACAGTATGGATTTTTTCTATTACAATGTAATTCCGCACGGTTGGGAAACGAGCATTGATAAGGTTTCCGTAACTGTAACTATGCCGAAAGACTTTGACGGCGAAAAAGTATGGGCGTATAAAGGCTCGTACGGATACAGCTATATACCTGATTTTGAAGTGAGCGGAAATACAATCATTATAAATGAAGAAAATCTGCAGGTCTCGGAGGGAATAACGCTGCAAGTAAATCTGCCTGACGGCTATTTTGTCGGAGCGGCCAATAACAGCTTTGTGAATATAATTATGTATGCAGTGATTCTGCTTTCGGTAATTCTTGCAGCGGTGCTGTGGTATCTTTTTGGAAGGGACCCAGAGGTGGTGCGGACTGTGGAATTCTATCCGCCGGACGGTATTACGCCTGCGGAAGCGGGATATATAATAGACGGCATAGTGAATAAAGAAGATCTTGTTTCAATGGTAATATATTTTGCAGATAAAGGATATCTTACCATAGAAGAAAATTTAAAAAAAGCTGGTGGACTTTCGGGACTCAGAGGTAAAAAAGAGAGCACGTTTTATTTAAATAAAGTATGTGATATACCACGGAGTGAAAAAGTGTTTGCGGCCACACTTTTTGACGGGCTTTTTGAGAGCGGAGACAGAGTGGAGATTTCCGAACTTTCGGGCGAATTTTATGATTACTATGCGGCGGCAATGAAAGAACTCTCTGCACATTATTCACATCAGAAAGAAAAACGCGTATATACGCGGAGTTCAAAGTTTGCACGGTTTGTAAGCTGTATTTTAACAGCGCTACCGGTATTTGTGTCTGTGCTGTTTTCGGGTATATCGGTTTATGATTTCAGTTCACCTATGATATCTGTAGGCATTACCGCTTTTGCAGTTATAGGCTATCTGATAGTCATAGGAGCATACGACAGGCAGTATGCGAGTTCAGCGGCAAGTACAAAGTTTACAAGTTTGCTCGGTTTTTTTATTGCAGCGGCAGCATCAGGGGCAGCAATAGGAATATGCGCATTTAAATACGGAAGAATAATAGCACCTACTATCGGAGTCCTCGGCTCCTTTACGGTAGCTATGTTTGCACGTGTTATGCTGAGAAGAACAGGCAGCAGTGCGAGTATGCTCGGAAGACTGCTCGGCTTCAAAGAGTTTATAGATCTTGCGGAAAAGGATAGGATCGAGTTACTTGCGGAAGAGAATCCATCATATTTTTACGGTATTCTTCCATACGCATATGTTTTCGGACTTTCCGATAAATGGGCAGAGAAATTTGAAGGTATAGCTCTTGAGCCGCCTGCCTGGTACGATGGCAGAAGTATTTACGGCAGTACGCCGGTATTCAATACTTGGGTATTTATGCACACTTTCAACTCGTGTGCGAGCATAATGACGCAGAGTCTTACCGTTCCGCCGGCAGATCAGGGCGGAGGCATCGGTTCGGGCGGTGGTTTTTCTGGAGGCGGAGGCGGATTTTCCGGCGGCGGCTTCGGTGGAGGCGGCGGAGGCGGCTGGTAGAAATAGCTTTTGTTTTGCCTTGTCATATGTTAAAATAGATATGCAGATTCTGTATATTGCACAAAGGAAAAATACTGAAAGGAAGAGAACGACCCGCTATGCTAACGGTCGGTGTCTCGGTTATGAATTATGAAGAAAAGAATATTTGCGATTACACTTATTTTATGTATGATGCTTTT
>JAAWDW010000002.1 GCA_022793975.1 Bacillota bacterium | reverse complement strand
ATATTCAATTACCTTATCTATATATGCGGTCGGCGTAACGCATACCGGACATCCCGGTCCCGAAATAAGCTTTATTTTCGGAGAAATAAGCGAACGTATTCCGTTTTTGAAAATACTTGCCGTATGAGTGCCGCACACCTCCATAAGTTTAAGCGGACGTCCGTCATACTCCCGCAGATATTTTATAACGTCTTCCGTTTTCAACTTTCAAATTCCTCCTCAAGGTCAGTGAACAGCTCTATAATTTCTTCTGCCTTTTCCTTTTCCATAACTTCTATAGCACAGCCCGCATGAACAAGTACATACTGACCGACTTTCGGCTCCACAAGCCCAATATTCACAGGAACATTGTTACCCTTAAAATCTACCTGCGCAGTCTGCCCGTCTATCGAAACAACCCTTCCGGGTATTGCTATACACATATATTTTTCTCCCTTGTCTTAATTCTTTCAAATTTCATATGCACAATTCATATGTAAATCTCATCTTTTCATATCCCGCGCTTTCTTCAGGATGCCGGTCACATTTGCGCACCCGTTACTACGCCTGGGGTTCATCCTCCGGCAGTTTACACACATCTATCCAGTCCACTGCATGTGAATAATCATGAAGCTCGTCCGGTGTTAATTCTATAGCGCTGTTTGCGCTGCCGCAAGCCGGGAATACAGTCTCAAATCTCTTAAGCGAAATATCTGTATATGCCTTTACGTCAGGGTGTTCTATAGCGAACGCGCATACCCCGCCGATTGCATGTCCTGTAAATTCAATAACTTCCTCCGGAGTCAGCATCTTTGCTTTAAATCCGAAAGTCTGTTTGAATTTCTGATTATTAATTTTTCCGTCTCCTGCTGTTTCTATCAGAATGCAGCCGCCTTCCGGCGTCTTAAATGAAAGTGTTTTGCATATCCTTGCACCTTCTACACCGACAGCCTGTGCCGCCAGCTCAACTGTCGCACTGGATACATCAAATTCCTGTATTTTATCCGCAATACCTATTTCTTCAAAATACTTTCTTACTTTTTCTATCGCCATTTTCCCATCCTCCTGCGGTTTATCTTTAATATCATATCTGTTGTTTAATTGCAGATTTTATGCATTCTTCGCTTTTTTCTTATATTTTTTTGCTTCTATTCGCTTTCTTGCCGTGCTTTTACATTCAAAACTATTTTCCAAGCTTAGAAAGTTCGACCGCTATCTTCGAACCGATATCCGCGTTATTGAGCACAAGCTTAATGTTCGCCTCCAGACTGTTTCCATCTGTAAGCTGCTTTACTCTGTCAAGCAGGAACGGCGTGATTCTCTTGCCTGTAACACCTTTTTCATTGCATTCGGCAAGCGCCTGCACTATTACTTTGTCTATTTTTTCGTAAGGTATTTCGTCTCCCTCCGGAATAGGACACGCAATGAGCATACCTCCGTCAAGTTCGAGCGCATATTTCATATTTATTACCTTGGCAATATCCTGCGGACATCCAAGTGAACATTCCGTCTTAAATCCTGACCTTCTCGAATAAAATGCCGGGAATTCATCCGTTCCGTAACTTATAACGGGAACGCCAGATGTTTCAAGATATTCAAGAGTAGCACCAATATCAAGGATTGATTTTACACCTGCACAGACAACTGCTACATTCGTTTTCTTAAGTTCTTCAAGATCCGCGGATATGTCAAAACTTTCGCCCGCATCTCTGTGAACACCACCGATACCTCCCGTCACAAAAAGCCTGATACCGGCCATATAAGCAGCTATCATCGTACCCGCAACTGTTGTCGCACCGTCCAGTTCTTTGGCGATTACCAGCGGATAATCTCTCCGCGAAACTTTAAGAACATTCGGCGCCTTGGCCATATATTCAACCTCATCCTCTGTCAGCCCGACTTTAATTCTTCCTTTTATTATACCCACCGTTGCGGGCACTGCACCATTTTTTCTGATAACCTCTTCGACAGCGAGCGCCGTTTCCACGTTCTTCGGATAAGGCATACCGTGAGAAATTATTGTAGATTCAAGTGCAACCACAGGCTTTCCCTCGTCAAGTGCCTCTTTAACCTCAGGTTTTATATCCAAATATTTCATATAACTATCCATTTTCTTTTGTGCCGCCTGCTTCTCATTTAATGTTTCCGCCGCGGCCGTCCTCCTTATTTATTAATCTCCCGTTTTAATTTCTAAACTCCGTTTTTGCAAAAGTTCTCTGCTCATAAGCGGATTTACCGCCGTTTCCGATTCAAGTGCAAGCGCAGAAGCCGCCATTGCAAGTTCTGCCGTTTCCCTTATTCCAAGCCCGTCCGCAAACGCTTTGAGACAAGCCGCCGAAAACGCATCGCCTGCACCCGTTGCGCTCACTATGTTCACCTTGCCTGCTTTTATTATACCGCTCTCATTTTTATCCGCAAAAAATGTACCTTCACCGCCGAGTGTTATGAAAAGTCTTTTTACACCTTCATTTAAAAACCAATCTGCCGCGCGCATAAGGTCATCATCATTTTTTATTTCTATACCGCTTATCGCCTGTGCTTCTATTCTATTTGGCTTCACAGTATGAAATCTTCCCGCAAAGTTTTTAATTCTCTCGGCTTTTGTCACCGATACCGGATCTATGAATATCGGTGTACCTTTAAGCTTTTCGGTCAGATAATATATGTTTTCCGACGTCATATTTGTATCTGTTCCCACTATTTTGGCTTTTTTCAGAATTCCCGCTGCGTTGTCAATAAATCCTTTGTCTATCTTTTCAAGTATATCCATATTGCATAGCGCAAGTTCCATATCACCTTTATCGTCAAGAATAGAAAGATACATCGCCGTGCTTTCACCCTCCATAAGCTCTATCCCTGAAATATCAACTCCGAGACCTGCAAGCTGTTCCCTGGCCGCCCTGCCGATAAAATCATTTCCCGCTATTGATGAGAAACTCACATCCGCACCCATCCGTGCCAGATTCTCCGTTATATTTCTGCTGACACCGCCGTATGAAATTTTAATTTTTCCAGGGTTTGAATCGGCATATATCAGCGTATTCGCCGGGCGTCCTTCTATATCTGCCGCAATTCCGCCCAGGATTGCTATATCACTCATAAAAAGTCGGCTCCTTGTTTTTTCTCATACATTGTTAGTATACCACAATAGCGGAAAAAGTCAAAACATACGGGTGCGCGTACATTGAACGAAGTAGATATTTATGATAAAATTAAAACCATAGATAAATATTTTAAATTTAGATTTATTGAGGAAACTCTATGAAAAAATATTTTACTTCAGCAGTACTTTTTATCGCTTTTGAAACAATCGCGATTATATTATGGCTGACAAAAGATAATTTATTTTATCTTTTTAATTTCAGCTATATCGGATGTTCTCTTTGTATCGGTCTTTGCCTTTTCCAAAATGAATATAAATATGCAAGAAGAACTGTTCAGCTTCTTGTAGGGCTTTATATGCTCATATATCTAGGTCTTATCTGCCATGAAAATATGCAAATTGAAGGATTTTGGTATTATCTTTTCAGCGGTGTATTTGAAGCCGCAGTAATACATTATGCGGTTGCCAAAATCTTCGGTCCGCTGCTCTTCGGACGCGGATGGTGCGGATATGCATGCTGGACGGCTATGGTACTCGATTTTCTTCCGTTCAAAGCACCCGCAAAGTCGAGGCTAAAAAACCTTGGATTTGTCCGTTATACTGTTTTTTTAGTGTCACTTATTTTCGTCTCCGCACTGTTCTTAACACAAGCCGGAAATATGGAACAAATTATGTTTTATGCATTTATTATCGGCAACACTGCTTATTACATTGTCGGTATTTTGCTTGCATTTATTTTTCGCGATAACCGTGCATTCTGCAAGTACGTCTGCCCGATTACAGTATTTTTAAAACCTATGAGTTACTTTTCGTTGCTGCGAATAAGATGTGATAAGGAAAAATGTGTTTCCTGCGGAAAGTGCAAAACTGTATGTCCGATGGATGTCGATATGACAGATAACTCACGAAAACGCAAAAACGGCACGGAATGCATACTCTGTATGGAATGCGTCCGTGCCTGCCCTAAAGATGCGCTTTAGATGAACATAACAAAACGGCATAGAAAAAATCTATGCCGTTTTGCCTTAATTTAAATACTGTTTAATTAGCATCCGCAAGGATCGGAATATTCTTCACACCCGCAGCCACAGCCGAAAATGCTCGGCTTGCAGAACATAAGTATGAGGATAAGAAAGAAAAACAGTAAGGATTCATCCATTCCGTTAGAACCATAACAAGACATATAGTTACCTCCAAATAATGCTTATTCTTTTTCTATTACTATATGCCGGATTATGTTTTTGCGTTACTGTCTTATATGCTTAGCACGCTTCCTCTGTCATATCCGCTTTTTCAATCATTGCTTCAATAAGCGTTCTCATTTCATCCCATGTAAATGTTATACCCTTTGTCATTCTCGTATGCTCTCTGTTCCACTCGCGTACATCCCATTTCGGTTGCATTCCTCTGAAAGAAACATAGTTAAGTTCTTTGGTATAGCCTTCTTCACGGCCCTTTCCGAGCACGCAGATATGTTCTACAATTTCAAACGTAAAGCCGTTGTTCCCACTCGTATTGCTGCTTACGTTTACTTCATTTTTTGCCTTTTCGTTTTCACTCATTTTATTGTATCTCCTTTTCCCATTTGTTTTGCCGCAGACTGTCCGCGTACAGTTTTTTCTTTTCCGGCTTGCGCCGATTCCCTTTTGTTCTTGTGTTTTCGTTACTTTTGCCTTCTGTTCAAATTCATCTATTTTTGCTGTTTTACGTCTAATGAGATCCTTACGGTCTGCCGTTTTCCCCACCGTGTTTTCCGATGTACTTTTATAATACACCGTTTTACATATTTTGTCAATAAATATTTTTTATACCATTAGGCAAGCAAAAAATAAAACAACGGCTTCTCGATAAGATCCGTTGCAATATAAAATCCAAATATAAATTCAATTTATATATTAACACTAATTTCTTTTTCGCCTTTTAATATCATCTCCATGAAAATCCGAACCGCGTGTAACCGCAAGTCCGAGCTTTTCCGCAAGCATCGCAAAACGCACCGCCTGTTCATCGCTCTGGTCCGGATGATAAGCTTCTATACCATCTAAACCTTTTTCGGCGAGCACTTTTACATATGCTTCAATCCTGTCAAAATATTCATCGCTTCCTGCTTCACCAAACCCTTTTATCTGGATCGGATGTGCAAGCACTGCTCTTCCTCCCGCCCCTTTTATAAGTCTGATGGCCTCATTCGTACTTATTTTTTCTTTCTTTATGCTCTTTGCTTCTGTTGTCTCCAGAAATTTCCCCGGTTTAAATACTTCATGTGCTTCCTTTATATATCCTTTACGCACCATCGCACGTCCGAAATCCGGCTTACCGACATAGTCCCCGCGCTTACCGATGAGAAGCTCTGCATAAGTAAGCGGATACCCCTGCTCTGCAAGGCAGATTATGAGCTTTTTGTTACGCTCTTTCCGCGCCGCACGCAGATCTTCAAGGCGTGCCCTTAGTTCTTCATTTTCAATATCTATATAATGACCGAGTATATGTGTTTCTACATTATTCGCATCAATCGCTGCAATTTCAATTCCCGGCACGACCGCAAGCCCCATTTTACTGCCGCAGAGGAGCGCTTCGCCGACACCGTCAATCGTATCGTGATCGGTTATAGCTATTTCACTATAGCCTTCATTTTTATATCTCCGTACTATTTCTTCAGGAGTAAGTGACCCATCGGAATAACAGGTATGAATATGAAAATCAACTTTCAACGCGCTTGCCGCTCCTTTATTTCAAAATGCACATAATTTCGGTTAAATAGCTATCTGCCCATCAACAGGTCTTCCATAAGATCTTCTGCAATTCCCTTGCCCTTAAGTATCGCTGCCAATTCAACCGCAAATTCCATAGCTGTACCCGGCCCTTTGGAAGTTATGATATTTCCATCGGCAACCACACGGTTTTTCATAATAAGCGCACCCTTTAAATGCTCTTCCATTCCCGGATAAATCGTGGCCATTTTGCCATCGAGCAGTCCGAGTTCGCCCGGTATCATTGGCGCGGCGCAAATAGCCGCAAGGTATTTGCCGTCCGCCGCGCCCACTGCAAATTGCTTTACCTGCTCCGCAAGACCTTCGTGTTTTGCCAAATTGAGCGTACCCGGCATACCGCCCGGAAGTACTATCATCTCACACGAATCAAAATCCGCTTCCTCAAACATTATATCCGCATTTACAGAAATTCCATGCGCACCGCATACCGCTTTTGAGACGCAGCTTCCT
>JAAWDW010000075.1 GCA_022793975.1 Bacillota bacterium | reverse complement strand
CGATAAACTGCTCAATGTCGTCGTAAAATAGAAAGGAAGACATGAGAACAGAAAATAACAGTGAACAAAAGAAAGGAAAGACGCCTGAGTCAAAGACGAAGACTGTAAGAACAGCAGCGGCAAAGACAAAAACTGCTAAAGCTGCGGCATCTTCAGAGTCAAAGGCAACGGCAAAAAGAAATACCGCCAAGGCTGCAGGAAGCGCGAAGGCGGATAAAACCCAAAAAACACAGAAATCGTCAAAACTGTCTAAATCAATTGATACGGTTAAAAGTAAAACCACAGCTGCAAAGACAGAAAAGGCGAGAAAAACAAGAACAAAAAAAGAAGATGCAAAGACGGAGACTTATCCGCTTAAAGTGATACCTATCGGCGGACTCAATGAAATAGGCAAAAATATGACGCTTCTTGAGTACGACGATCAGATACTTATAATAGACTGCGGAATGTCTTTTCCGGATGATGATATGTTCGGCATCGACAGTGTAATACCGGACTTTACTTACCTTACTGAAAACAGCGGTAAAGTAAAAGGTCTGATACTTACACACGGACATGAGGATCATATCGGCGCTATACCGTATCTTCTTAAGCAGATAAATGTACCTATATACGGTACAAGACTTACCCTGGGTCTTATAGGAAACAAGCTGAAAGAGCACGGACTTCAGGCTAAACTGAATACAATAAAAGCCGGAGACAGAATACGCATAGGAGCATTTGATATAGAGACAATAAGGACAACACATTCTATTGCCGATGCTATCTGCCTTTCGATAGATACGCCGGCGGGACGTGTGTTCCATACGGGAGACTTCAAAGTAGATTACACGCCTGTAGACGGTGAGCAGATAGATTTCAGAAGACTGGCGGAAATAGGAATTGAAGGAGTAGATCTCCTACTTGCGGACTCTACGAATGCTATAAGAGCCGGATATACGGCTTCGGAAAGAGTTGTAGGTCAGAATCTTGAGACAATATTCAGACGTACAAATTCGAGAATAATAATAGCGACGTTCTCTTCAAATGTACACAGAGTACAGAAGATAATAGATAATGCGGTGCTCTGCAAGCGCAAGGTTGCGATTTCGGGAAGAAGTATGGTAAACGTCGTAAACTTAGCAATAGAGCTTGGATATATCAGTATCCCTGAAGGAGTGCTTGTAGATATAAACAAACTCAGAGGTATACCGGACAAGGAACTTGTAATAATAACGACAGGAAGCCAGGGAGAGCCGATGAGCGCACTTTCGAGAATGGCTACAAACGATCATAAATCTGTACGCATAAGAAAAGGCGATACGGTAATATTATCGTCAACGCCGGTGCCCGGCAATGAGAAAATGGTTGCCAATGTAGTAAACAAGCTGTATGAAAAGGGGGCAAAAGTAATCTATTCGGATATCGCCGATATACATGTATCGGGGCACGCCTGTCAGGAAGAACTGAAGCTCATACATTCACTCATAAAACCGAAATATTTTATGCCGGTGCACGGAGAATACAGACATCTCAAACATCACGCGCTGCTTGCACAGGAGCTTGGACTTGCGGGAAACCATGTGTTTATACTTGAGAACGGGGATGCGCTCACATACAATAAAAAAAGAGTAAGCATATCCAAAGGTTTTGCGCCTGCTGAGGCAGTATTTGTAGACGGACTCGGTGTCGGAGATGTTGGCAGTATAGTTCTCCGCGATAGGAAAATGCTTTCTGAATCAGGTTTGATAATAGTAGTTGCCGCTATCGACGGGGTGACAAACAGAGTTGTATCTGGACCTGATATTGTTACGCGCGGTTTTGTATATGTAAAAGAAAATGAAGATTTAATAGAAAGAGCCCGCGTTGTAGCTGAACGTACGCTCGACCGCTGTGCACAATCGGATAAAAATGATTGGAATTATATGAAAAATGCGGTAAGGGATTCTCTACGCGGATTTATATATAATGCAACCGGACGCAGCCCTATAATTTTATCAATATTTTTAGATGTGTAGGAGGAGAAAATGAACGTATATAACGAAGCTCATAATTTGGCACAGGCTATAAAAGAATGTGAAGAATTTAAGGCATATGACGAACTCAAGAAAAAAATAGATGCAAATCCCGAACTTGCAAAAGTGATTTCTGATTTTCAGATGATACAGATGCAGGCTCAGCTGTCGCAAATGTCAGGACAGGAAACATCGGATGATGTGATTGACAAGTTAAAAGAACTTTACGGAATACTGCTTCGAGATCCGATCGCTGCGGAATATATGCAGGCAGAAATGCGTTTTTCGCTTATGATGAACGATGTTTACAAAATCCTGGGCGATGCTATGGGAAAGAGTATGCCCGGAGTATCGGAAAGCAATGAATAGTGCTGTAAAAAGGAATATCAAATCGCATATAATAGGCTTGGCAATTATGCGATAATTTGGTATAATAATGAATGTTAATTAGGTTAATTATTGTCTACAGCATAAAATAAAGGAGAGATATTTATGATTTACGCAAGTGATTTTAGAAAGGGTATTACTTTTGAAATCAACGGTGAGCCGCATGTAGTGCTCGATTTCCAGCATGTAAAGCCGGGAAAGGGTGCAGCATTCGTGAGAACAAAGTACAGAAACATATTAAGCGGGGCTACGAGAGAAGAAGCGTTTAACCCTAATGATAAATTTCCTAAGGCTCATATTGAAACAAAGACTATGCAGTATCTTTACAATGACGGAGAGCTTTATTACTTTATGGATCAGGAAACGTACGAACAGGTGCCACTTATGGAAGAGCAGGTAGAAGAGGCTATAAAGTACCTGAGAGAGAATGATGAAGCTACAATTAAGTTTTACAAGGGGCAGGCATTCCTTGTGGAAGCTCCTAACTTTGTAAACTTAAAAGTTGTAGAGACTGAGCCGGGTGTTAAAGGCGACACTGCTACAAACGTAACAAAGGCGGCTACAGTTGAAACAGGGGCGGTTATTCAGGTGCCTATTTTCATAGAAGAAGGTGAACTTATTCAGATAGATACGAGAACAGGTGAATATCTGGGAAGAGCTAAATAGTCTAAATACGAAGCATTGGAAGGGCGCACCGCGTCCTTTCTGTTTAATTTGGTGCATTATTAAAAAATATGAATAAATGATATTAAAAGAGGCAGCAAAATGGGAAGAAAGAGAAGAAACAGTGCAAGTAAAAAGAAGAATACATTACTTATAGTTGTTCTAATTGTAATAGCGGTTATCGGCGCTGTAATAATAGGCAGCAGCGCGTATGTGAGCGGATTGAACAAGCCGTTTGACGAAAATAACGAAAATCTTGTTATAATTGCCATACCGACAGGTTCAAGCACAGCGAAGATAGGAGAGATACTCGAAGAAAACGGTATTATCGGAAATGCGGGAGATTTTAAGCTTTACGGAAGAATAAAAAAATATGACGGTAGGCTTAAAGCGGGAGAATATTCGCTCGCGCCATCGATGAATCTTGAAGAGATATTCGGTATTCTCGTCGGAGGTCATTCAAATACCGACCGTTTTACAGTACCGGAGGGACTTACGGTATCGCAGACGGCAGATATACTTGCGGAAAAGCAGCTGATAAACAGAGATGAGTTTATGAGGCTTATCGCAGAAGGAAATTTCGATTATCAATTTATAGACGGGCTTCCTGCCGGTGAAAACAGGCTTGAGGGATTTTTGTTCCCGGAGACGTACGAGATATTTACATCGGCGGCGGAAGAGGATATCATAAACAGAATGCTCTCGCAGTTTGATTTTGTATTTACGGATGAATATTACAGACGGGCGGAAGAACTTGGATACAGCGTTTATGATATTGTAACAATAGCTTCGCTCATAGAACGTGAAGCACGTGTCGATGAAGAGAGAGAAACGGTTGCGAGTGTAATATACAACAGACTGGCGGCAGGACAGCAGCTACAGATAGATGCAACAGTACAGTATGCTCTTGGAGAGCAGAAAGAGCGTCTGACATATAAGGATCTTGAAGTGGATTCTCCTTACAACACATATAAAGTGCCGGGTCTGCCTGCGGGACCGATATGTTCTCCGGGGCGTGCTTCGATAGAGGCTGCTCTTTATCCCGCAGATACGAATTATTACTATTATGTACTAAAATCGAAAGATGAAATTACGCATAATTTTGCAGCAACATACAGCGAGTTTCTGACTTATAAATCACAGTATCAGAATTCGTTTAAATAGACAGTACGGCTGCAGAAGGGAGCATTATGAGCAATATCGTAAATGATAAGGTACTTGAATATATAAACGGGTACTATGGTCCGAAGAGTGAAGAACTCGGTGATTTAAGGAAAGATGCAGAATCAAGACGAATACCTGTTATACTTAAAGATACCGAAAGTTTTCTTGGCATGCTTATTATGCTTGCAAAGCCGAGACGCATTCTCGAAATAGGAACAGCTGTCGGATACAGTGCCGCGTTTTTTGCGGCTGCCGCACCTTCGTGTGAAATTGTGACAATAGAACGTGAGGAAGAGGCACACTATGAGGCAGTACGCAATATGGAAAAGCTCGGTATTTCAAGCAGAGTGACTTGTCTTAAAGGAGATGCGACTGAGATAATGAATGAACTTAAAGAACAGCTTGAGTGTGAAATCAGTCTTGCGGAAAATGTCGGAAACGCTGTCGTACCGTTTGATTTCGTGTTTATTGATGCGGGAAAGAGCCATTATTCGGAGTTTCTTGAGTGTGCGATGAAGCTTGTCTGCGAAGGTGCTCTCATAGTATGCGATAATATACTTATGAAAGCCAAGACTGCATCTGATGAATATGACCCTGCGGGAAAATATAAGACCAATATACGGAGAATGCGTGAGTTTGTTGATATGATTACAAACGATACGCGGTTTGATACGACTGTTCTTGCTGTGGGTGACGGAGTGTCCGTGAGCCGGGTAAAGAATATATAAATTGCCGTACGAGCGTAATTTTTTAGTTTGCTTAAAAGTACAAATATAATTTGAAAGTGGATTTAATATGAAGAAGATGGAACTGTTGGCTCCGGCTGGAGATCTGGAAAAACTTAAGATTGCCGTAATTTACGGTGCCGATGCCGTTTATTTTGGCGGTGAGTTTTTTTCACTGCGTGCAGGAGCAGGCAATCTTGCAATAGATGAGATAAAAGAAGGAGTGGCGTTTGCCCATGAGCTTGGAGCAAAAGCATATATGACACTTAATATTTTTGCCCATAATGAAGATATTGAGCCACTACGAGCTTATTTGGGCAAAATAAAGGAAATACCGATAGATGCATTTATAATTTCCGATCCGGGTGTAATAATGCTGGTGCGGGAAATTATTTCGGATGCGGAAGTACATCTTTCCACACAGGCAAATATGACTAACTATATAACGGCTAAGTTCTGGGAGATGCAAGGAGTTAAACGAATTGTAATTGCACGTGAACTTACTTTTACCGAAATTAAAAAACTTAGAAGCGAAATGCCGGACAGTATGGAGCTTGAAGCGTTTGTGCACGGCGCT
>JAAWDW010000074.1 GCA_022793975.1 Bacillota bacterium | reverse complement strand
TTTTCAGACCCTTTACCTGCTGAATATCAATAGAAACACTGCTCTCAAATCCCAGTACATTACCTGTATCTATAATCATCTGCTGTCCCGGTGCCAGTGTATATTCTACAAGCTCACCGTCCACCTCAACAAAAGCAATACCGTTTCCCGACAGTTTCTGCATTATAAAACCCTCGCCACCGAACAAACCCGCTCCGATTTTTTTATTAAAGTGAATAGAGAGCTGCACACCTGCCTCTGAAGCCAAAAATGCGGTCTTCTGCAAAATATACTCTTTGCCAGGAGCAACCTCAAGCGGCATAATCTTTCCCGGAAAACTCGAACCAAACGCAATTATTCCATTAGCTTTAGCTGTATAAATATTTTGGAACATACTTTCACCAGAAAAAGCTTTAGAAAACATTTTTCCAAGGCCCCCTCCTACTGTCTCCATTTCCATGACAGGACTCATCCAGACCATCGAACCTTTTTCCGTAATCATTTGTTCGCCCTTTTCCAGCTGGCATACAACAACTGGAAAATTGCCGCCTTTTAATTCATACTGCATATTAATCAGTCCTTTCTGTTTTATAATCATATGGTGATAGCCCTTTTTATTTTAGCACAAATATTTTCCATTTAAAAGAGCGCTTTAAATAATTCAAAAGCGCTCTTTTGTCATTTATTTAATTTCCTGTTTATTTTTTCAATTCAGCAATGATCCTGTCACATGCTGTTTCAATATATTCTCTCTTTGTCGCAAGGTTAAATCTTGCAAATGCTGCATAATCAGGACCGCCAAACCACTCGCCGTAATCGATTGCAAGCTTACACTTACCCTGAATCAAATCCTCAAGTTCGTCTCTCGTCTTGACATAAGCTCCGAAATCAACCCATGGCAGATAAGTACCTTCGAGATCAAAAGTTTTAACATCAGGAAGCTCAGCATCAAAGCGTTCTCTCATATAATGATAATTTCCGTAAATTACATCAAGAGCCTTGTCAAGCCATTCTTTTCCACCCTTCATAGCTGCCATAGTAGCTATATGGCCAAAACCGTTTACATCATCAAGAGAATATGTGCCGAGGAAGCTGTCAAATTTATCCTTAAGCTCAGGATTAGGAATGATTATAAATGAATTCTGAACAGCAGCAATGTTAAATGTTTTACTTACAGCTGCCATTGTAATAATCATATCCTGATATTTTCCTCCATCGACAGTCGCAGTAGTTACCTTTTTACGTCCGAGCTTCGGATCTACGATATCCTGATGAATTTCATCCGATATAACAAGAACATTGTGCCTACGGCATATTTCAAGAACTTTTCTTAGCTCATCTTCAGTCCATACGCGTCCTACAGGATTGTGTGGATTACAGAGTATATAGAGCTTAACATTGTTTTCAATGACATCTTTTTCAAATTTTTCATAATCTATCACATATGTGCGACCTGTCTCCACAAGCTGTGATTCAACACACTTGCATCCGCCTGCCAAAATTGCATTCTTAAACGGATAATAAACAGGCGTGTTTATCATTACAGCTTCTCCCGGCTTTACATATGTCTTTACTCCCCAGTAAAGTGCAGGTACAATGCCGGGAGTAACAGAAATCCATTCTTTTTTTACATCAAAACCGTGACGTTCTTTTTCCCACTTGATAATCTCATCGTAATATTCCTGCGGAGTTGCAAAATAGCCAAGCGGATCGTCAACATACTTATGAAGCGCTTCTTTTATACAGTCCGCACACTCAAAGTCCATATCGGCAACCCACATCGCAATAAGGTCAGCAGATCCAAATTCTCTTTCGAGTGCATCCCATTTATACGAATACGTATTTAATCTGTCTGTGTATTTCATAATATCGCCTCCTCTATAATACAAAACAGTATTTATATCAGTCAAACATTTGACCTCAGATATTTTAATTATATATCTAAAGACAGAAATTTTCAACAATTTAAAATAATAAGGGACTATGCTACTTTTCATATTACTGCGCTAAAAGCCCCAAGCACGCCGCTTGTGCCAAGCGTCATTATAATTCCCGCCGCTATGAGTCCCGCAAGAATGGCGGGAACGGCAAGGGCAAGCCGAAGATTGAGAAGCACTGCAAGCAAGGCTCCCGACCACGCACCTGTCCCCGGAACCGGTATACCGACAAAAAGTGCAAGTCCAAATGGTCCATATTTTTTTACACGCTTTGATTTTTCCGCAAGTTTTCTTTTATACTTTATTACAAATCTACCGAAAAGCCGTGTACGTCCGAGCCATTCAAGAAGCTTACGTCCAAATAATATCACAAACGGTATCGGCAGAATATTTCCCGCAAAGCATATCGCAAAAACTTCATACCACGGAAGTTCCATTGCAAGACCCACTACTATTCCCCCGCGCAGTTCAATAAACGGTATCATTGAAATTATAAATATAAGCAGCTGCGGACTCAGTCCCAGACTTTCTAAAAATTCTACCACTGTTTATTCCCCTTTTTAATCAGCTTAAAATGTGCTACATTATACCGCTATACTGTCTTCATTAACCGAGAATAGCATATATCCCGACAAACGCTACCGTATTTACGATAACTGCAATCGGTACAAGTATTATAAACTTGGCCTTTCTTATCTTATGACGAAATACAAGCATACCAAGCAGAATTCCTATACCGCCGAGTGTATAAGCATTTACAAGAAGCGTCGCCTCGCTTATTCTTCTCTTTTCCTTTTTGGCAAGAAACTTATCAATTCCCATTATTAAAAATGTTATCAAGTTATATATCAAAAGTCCTATAATTATTATTTCCGAAATCTTCATTATAGTTTTTCAAATCCCTCCTGTTTCTTCATTTGTTAATATTTAAAACTCGTGCTGCACTATATTCTTATACAATAAGGACTATGTTTCATATGAAACATAGCCTTATAAATGTTGAAATTAATGGATTATTTTAAAGTCCTAAGCATTTCAATCAATCTTTCGAGTTCGTCTCTGCTGTAATACTCTATTTCTATTTTTCCGCGTTTCCCTTTTTCAACAAGATTTACTTTTGTTCCGAATATATCTTTAAGATCATCTTCCACTAAAGCAGCATCTGCGTCCTTTTTTCTGACTCTTGACGCCGGTCTCGGAGTTTTCTTGTTTTCACCGGCAAGCCTTTCTATATCACGTACGGAAAGCCCTTCTTTTTCTGCCCTTTCCGCAAGTGCTATCTGTTTTTTTTCATCATTTATTGCTACCAAAGCTCTTGCATGCCCCGAAGATAATGTTCCTCTGCTTATCATATCCTGCACGATCTCCGGCAAGCGAAGAAGTCTCAGTACATTTGTAATATACGGTCTGCTTTTCGCAAGACTTTTGGATACTTGTTCCTGCGTAAGACCGTATGTTTTTATCATTTTTTCTATCGCCTGAGCCTCTTCCACAGGATTAAGATCCTCACGCTGCATATTCTCTATAATTGCAAGCAGCATATTCTGTTCATCCGTAAGTTCCCTTACAAGACATGGTACTGTTTTAAGTTCTACTTTTCTCGCAGCTCTGTATCGACGTTCTCCTGCCACAATCTCATATCCGCTTCTGTTTTTCCTGACAACGATAGGCTGAATTATACCGTGTTCAAGTATAGATGCGGCAAGTTCTGCAATTTTTTCTTCGTCAAAATTTTTCCGTGGCTGATTTTCATTCGGTTTTATTTCATTTATATCTATAAAAACTACACTGTTTTCGTCAACAACAGTACTTGTCTTTTTCTTTTTTATTTCCTGTTTTGCGCTGATTCCCTGCGGCTCTTCATGAACGGATTCTGCCGATGAAGTATCTATCTCAACATCTCCGAAAAGTGCTTCAAGACCTTTTCCGAGTCCTCTGTTTTTCGGTGCTGCCATCAGTTTTCCTCCTCAAGTTCAAGAAATTCTTCGGCAAATTCTCTGTATGCCTCCGCTCCTTTAGATGCCGGATCATATTCCGTTATCGGCATTCCGTAACTCGGCGCCTCCGCCAGTCTTACGTTTCTCGGAATTACAGTTGTATATACTTTGTTTTTAAAATATTTTTTAACCTCTTCTACTACTTGTATTGAAAGGTTTGTCCTTCCGTCAAACATACTGAGAATTACACCTTGAATCTGCAGATTTGGATTAAATCCCTTTTTTACAAGTTCTATTGTACTCATAAGCTGGCTTACACCCTCAAGTGCATAAAATTCACACTGTATAGGTATAAGTACACTATCAACCGCAGTCAGTGAATTTATTGTAAGAAGACCAAGTGACGGAGGACAGTCAATAAAAATATAATCATATTTTGACTTTACTTTATCAAGAGCTTTCTTAAGCTGACGTTCTCTGCCCTCTACCTGTACCATTTCCAGTTCGGCACCCGCAAGATTTACGCTTGCCGGAATAATATCGAGGTTTTCCACATTAGTATGCATAATAACTTTCTGCGGATTTACCGATGAGTCTACAAGCAGTTCATAACTTGTATTATCAAGACCTTTTTTCGTAATACCCATCCCCGTGGTTGTATTTCCCTGAGGATCAATATCAACAATCAGTACCTTTTTACCTTTAAGCGCAAGACAAGCTGCCAAATTAATATTGGTAGTAGTCTTTCCTACGCCTCCCTTTTGATTAAATATAGCTATCGCCTTTCCCAAGATTAGGCCCTCCTCAAATCTGCAGTATTTACAGCAATTGTTTATTATTTTGATTTATATCATTATACAATAGGTATAAAATTTTTTCCACTCTATTTTTACAAAAAGAAAATGTTTCACGTGAAACATTTTCTCTGTGAAACATTATTCTTTGGAATAACTATTTTAATTTCAACAAAGCCATCATTTTCTTCTTGGAAATATTTTGCATTTTTCTCTGCCATACTTATTTCCCCAAAAGCTTTGCGTATTGAATTTACATATATTTTATAATTTATGTACCGTACCTTATTTGCTCGTCTCTTTTCTTCTTCTGTTTTCTCCAAAACTTCGTCTATAAGCTTTTCCGTCTGTCTTACATTAAGTTCACTGTCCACAACCCTTTTAAGAACATTTTTTCTTGTCTCTTCGTCGGGTATTTTGAGAAGCGCTCTTGCGTGTCTCTCTGTAAGTTTACTTTCTGCCAGCACTTCTTGTATATCCGGTGGAAGTGTAAGTATTCTTATTTTATTAGATATTGTTGATTGCTTTTTTCCCACTTGTTTAGCAATTTCCTGTTGTGTAAGTCCGTGTTCTTCCATAAGATTTTTATAAGCGTAAGCCTCTTCTATGTAACTGAGATTTTCGCGCTGTACATTTTCAATAAGCGCAAGTATAGCAGTATCCCGTTCATTTTCCTCTCTTATTACCGCAGGTATTTTTGTAAGCCCTGCCAGTGCAGCAGCTTTTGTTCTCCGCTCACCGGCTATAAGAGTATATGCCCCCAGCTTGTCCTTTTTTACGATAACAGGCTGTATTACTCCATACTCTTTAATAGATGCAGCGAGTTCCGAAAGTTCCTCCTGCTGAAAAACTTTACGCGGCTGCGAAGGATTCGCACAAATTGCATTAAGCGGCACCTCTATAACTTTTCTTCTGTACATCCCTATACCCCCTCTCAATTAACATTGTATCATTGCGGGAAATATAAGGAAATGTTTTCTTCTCAACAAAAAAACCCTTATTTTGCTATTTAAGGGGTTCTTTCGACGGGATTCCCGCTTTTCTCGGATATTTCGCGGGAGTCTCTTTTATTTTCTTCACGCACACTATATAATGATTAAATTCAAAAATCTTTGAATTGAATGCTTCAATATAACTTTCGATTTTACCTCCGAGAATATTTATAGCATTAACAGCCGTTTTGACTTCTTCTTCGGCACTTGGTCCTTTATAGGCGAGAAAATATCCGCCTTTTTTCACAAACGGCAGGCAGTACTCGGAAAGCGTTGACATATTAGCAACCGCACGCGATACACATACATCATATTTCGCACGATGCTCTTTTATGTGTGAGAGATCTTCCGCCCTACCATGCAAAGTTTCAACATTATATATACCTGCTTTTGCACATAAATCATCTATAACTTTAAGTCTTTTATTGAGAGAATCCATCAAGACAAATTTTTTATCGGGAAAAACAATAGCAAGCGGCACACCCGGAAATCCTCCGCCTGTTCCCACATCTATAACAGTATCCGCATTCTTCATTTGCTCCATACTTATCGGAAGCAGTGAATCAGCATAATGTTTTGCAATAAACTCATCTCTGTTTGTAATAGCCGTCAGATTTATTTTTTCATTCCATTCAAGAATACCGTTCATATATACAATAAACTGCTCTGCCATTTTATCTGTATATTCAATATTCAATTCCTCAAGCATTTTTTTCAGTTCTTCCATTATGCTGCCTCCAAACTTTTAATTTCCACACCGATGTTTTCAACTGTTATAATTACAGTTTTATGAAATTATTCCAGACTTTCCCCAAACTCTCTAAACTGATCAAAATTATCGCAGTCCTCAAGAATCTTAAAAATTCCCATATCCTCAAGACCCCAATATTTAATAAAGCATCCGTTATATTCAAAAACCGCACCGTCATACACACCATCCTCGCCTGCTGTTAAAAACATAGCTGCTTTTTTCAATTTAGAAAAACTTCCCGGTGCATAAAATCTATGAATGGCACACTGGAGCTGCGCCGAAAACCCATGATAGTAAATAGGCGAAGCAAAAACGATCATCTCAGCTTCTTCAAGCAGCGGATACAGTTCCTGCATATCATCTTTCTGCACGCACTTTCCTTCGCCTTTCGTATGACAGTATTCGCAGCCGAGACATCCTGCAATTTTCATTCTTGCAACAGGAACAACAGTAATTTCATGTCCTGCTTCCGATGCTCCCTCGAAAAATGCTTTTGTCATTTTTGCAGTATTTCCGTTTGGCCGCGGGCTTCCGTTTAAAACTACAATCTTCATATTTATCTCCCCCTGTTTTTCTTATTCATCATCATTTAATATGTCTGCTCTCCGTCAAGCCGTCTCCGCTTTTCAAGATACACAAGCAGCACATTTATATCTGCGGGAGAAACACCGGAAATACGAGATGCCTGTCCGATTGATACAGGCCTTTGTAAGGAAAGCTTTTGTCTTGCTTCGATTCTAAGTCCGTCAACATCACTGTAATCTATATTTGGGGGCAGCTTTTTATTTTCAAGGCGTTTGAATTTTTCTACCTGCGCAAGCTGCTTTTCTATATAGCCCTGATATTTTATCTGCACTTCGAGCTGAGTTTTTTCATGTGATGAAAGCGTTTGCGCCACCGTTTTTTTATCTATCTGAGATAAATTTTCGTAATTTATCTCCGGTCTTTTCATAAGCTCGGCTAAAGACACTTTATTTTTAATAGGCGATGTACCGAGAGATTCAAGAAAATCATTTGCCTCCTGCGGCGAAACAAATGTCGTTTCAAGTCTTTCTTTTTCCCTGGCAACATTCTCTTTTTTGGCAAGAAATCTATCATATCTTTCCTGTGAAGCAAGGCCTAGTTCATATCCTTTTTCTGTAAGTCTCAAATCCGCATTATCCTGACGAAGAAGAAGCCGGTATTCCGCGCGCGACGTCATAATCCTATACGGCTCGTTTGTTCCTTTTGTAACAAGATCGTCTATAAGCACTCCTATATACGCTTCACTCCTGTCAAGTACAAACGGTTCTTTGCCCTGCACTCTTCTTGCCGCATTTATACCCGCCATTATTCCCTGCGCTGCAGCTTCTTCGTATCCCGAACTTCCGTTAAACTGTCCCGCGCAAAAAAGATTTTCTATATCTCTGTATTCCAGATTTGTTTTTAGATAAAGCGGATCAATGCAGTCGTATTCTATTGCATATGCGGGTCTTGCTATTTCTATATTTTCAAGTCCCGGTATTGTACGGTAAAAATCACGCTGTACATCTTCAGGAAGGCTCGTGCTCATTCCCTGAATATATATTTCATCCGTATCAAGTCCTTCAGGTTCAATAAAAAGCTGATGCCTTTCTTTGTCCGCAAAACGATTTATCTTATCTTCTATAGATGGACAATATCTGGGTCCAATACCTTCGATTTTACCTCCAAACAACGCCGAACGATGAAAATTATTCCTTATTATCGTATGTGTTTCTTCGTTGGTATACGAAAGCCAGCACGAAATCTGATCTCTTTCAAGAGAATCATTCATAAAAGAAAAAGGAACAGGTACAGTGTCTCCCTTTTGTTCTGTCATTTTGGAATAGTCAAGACTCTTTGAAAGAGCGCGTGCAGGCGTTCCCGTTTTAAACCGTCTGAGCTTCATTCCATGTTTTCTTAAATTATCCGCAAGTTCCCTTGCGGGCGCAAGTCCGTTGGGACCGCTTTCATATGCTGCATCTCCTATGAAAATCTTACCGCTCAAAAAAGTTCCCGTGGCAATAATTACAGTTTTTGCCTTATATACTGCACCCGTTTTAAGCACAACTCCGCTTACACGTTTTTTTGGTCTTTCACTGCACGCGTTTGTTTTTTCTGAAATATTTTTATCAAATGTACCGCTTAAAGATACAGTTTCACAAACGTCATCCACAAGAAGATCAACAACCTCTCCTTGTTTTAAATGAAGCATAGGCTCAGCCTCTATCGTTTTTTTCATTTCACGGTGGTAAAATTCTTTATCGGCCTGAGCTCTTAAAGAATGCACCGCCGGTCCTTTTGCCGTATTGAGCATTCTGCTCTGAATAAATGTCTTGTCGATATTCCTGCCCATTTCTCCGCCCAGTGCATCTATTTCTCTCACAAGATGTCCTTTGCCCGTTCCGCCGATAGAGGGATTGCAGGCCATCATAGCAACAGCCTCAAGAGTTATCGAAAACATTAGAGTCTTAAGCCCCATACGGCATGATGCAAGAGCCGCTTCACATCCGGCATGTCCTGCGCCTACCACTATAACATCATATTCATCCATTATAAAATTACTCATAATATTTAAGTCCTTTTCCCTCTTAATCTTAAAATGTTGTTAAATGCCGCTTATTTATTTTCCGAGACAAAATCGCGAAAATATCTCATTTATAATATCATCCGTTACCGTTTCGCCTGTTATTTCTCCAAGAAGTTCATATGCCTCTTTGACATCAATTTCAACTATATCAAGAACTTCTCTGTTTTTTATAAGACTGACAGCATTTGAAATAAGGTCGTACGCGCGTTTCAAAATACCTTCATGCCTTGTATTTGTAATCATAACATCATCTTTTGTTATATCTCTTTCGCCGCTGTATACAAACTTTTCAAGTAAATTCTCTATATTGTCTATACCTTCCTCAAGCTGCATCGAAGCTTCAACAATATACGCAGCGGGAAGAAGTTTTTTAATTTCTTCCGTCTTTACCGCGGCTTTTTTATCTCTCTTATTTATAATGGCGATAACTTCATTTTCTTTAATCGCCTCCGCAATTTCAAAATCTTCCGGAGAAAGCGCTTCGCTGCCATCAATTACAAACATTACAACATCCGCATTATTTGCGGTTACCTTGCTTCTTTCAATGCCAAGCTTTTCTATTTCGTCCTCTGTTTCTCTTATTCCGGCCGTATCTGTAAGTATTACTTTTATACCTTTTATACTCGCTGTTTCTTCTATTGTATCTCTCGTCGTGCCCGGTATCGCTGTTACTATTGCCCTCTCTTCCCTCAAAAGTATATTCATAAGAGAAGACTTGCCTACGTTTGGTTTTCCTATTATAGCAATTTTAAGACCGTCTTTAATTATTTTACCGGTTGATACCGTTTGTATAAGTTTCTCTATCCTGGTGTTTGTTCCATTAAGCTGTTCGGAAATAATCCTTTCATTAAGATGTTCTATGTCTTCTTCAGGATAATCAATGTTTACAGATATATCCACAAGTATATTCATAAGCTCATTTCTTATCTCTTTTATTTTTTGTGAAAGTTTGCCCTGCATTTGAGACATTGCTGCTTTAAAGCCGGTATCTGTCTTCGCTTTTATAACATCTATAAGAGCCTCCGCTTGTGACAGATCAAGCCTTCCATTCAGAAACGCACGCTTTGTAAACTCTCCAGGTTCTGCAATCCTGGCCCCGCATTTAAGTATAGCTTTCAGTGTTTTTCTGAGTGCAACAACACTTCCATGGCAGTATATTTCTGCCACATTTTCTCTCGTATATGTATAAGGGGCTTCCATAGCGACCGCAAGCACTTCATCTATAACTTGTCCGTCTTCCGGATCTTTTACAAAACCATATGACATACGACGGTTTTCAATGGGCAGACCTATTTTTTCAGAAATCGAAGTCGGTAAATGTAGCCTCTTATCATCTATTTCTTTTAAATCTTCTGCTTTTCCAGGTTTAATCGGACTTGATTCTCCTATAAGCATTCCTTTTTGAAAATCAGGACTCATTTCAAGTTCCAGTGCAAAAGATATATCGGATTCATCGTAAACCGTATTATCCTTTTCTAAATTATTTCTTTTTTCTGCTGCTATATTCATAATTTCCCGGTCTTTTGATACATTCATTCTCGCCATATCCGAAAACTTTGGATTTTCTATATGTTTGCGTACCGGAAAAAATACCTCTTTGAGAATTTCAATTGCATTATCTCCGCTTATTCTTATTACTCCTATACCGCCTTCCGCCACAGGGGTAGCAATTGCCGCTATTGCTTCTTGTCTCATTCCGGGCACCTCCCAATTTTTAAGCTATATACAAAAAAGAGCTGCCTACCTGAAGCAACCCCCCTTTATCTACT
>JAAWDW010000073.1 GCA_022793975.1 Bacillota bacterium | reverse complement strand
TGTTGAGCATGGCGGTGATGAGGTCCGTTACGCTTCCCTCGTATTTTCTTTCGGCTTTCTGTGCACCACGTCCGTAAGCATCAAAAGAAGTTCCCCCACTTTTTTGCCCTCAGCAATACCCTCATTTATTATATCCTGTCCGTTTATAGCAAGATCTTCTACATAAATAGGATCTCCGGCATCTTCAATTTTTTTCATCATCAGGTTTCTTGACTGTATTTTTATATTGGACCTGTCGTATATAAGGCACGAAGCCTTTGCCAGATTATGAAGATAGTCATAACGTTCACGTCCGTAGCGCGCGAGAAAATCCTTAAGATCCACTTCATTGGAAAAGAAAAATATTGTATCGCGCAGATGTATTGCATCAAGCATCATTTCCTTTGTCTTATTGTCAAAGCCGAGAAACTCTACCGCCTGTTCAGCCCTTTTATTTTCAAAGCAGCTGTAAAATACACCGAGTCTCCTCTCCAATACCCGAAAAGTATTATCTATGCCATCAATCAATCCCTGTAAATTATCCATTTCGCGGCGATTTAATTTACCGGCAATATCTTCTCCCACTATATGACTCATTAATCCGCAGTTTGCCAAAAGCTGCAGACCTTTACCGGTGTTTTCGGTTACAATAATTTTTTCAAACTCACTTCGAATCGCGTCTTTACTTATATGCTCCAGTAAATCACTGCACTCCGAAACGGCTTCATATGTACTCTTATGCAAGTCAAAATCGAGCTGCGCTGCAAATCTTACCGCACGCAACATTCTAAGCGGGTCTTCACGGAAACGAATCTGCGGATCCCCTACTGTACAAATCAGTTTTTTCTTAAGATCATCACGTCCGCCATACGGATCAAGCAGCGTTTTCTGCGGGTTGTCCGCCATTGCATTGACGGTAAAGTCGCGCCGGGTCAAATCTTCTTCTATACTATCTGTAAATATGACTTCGTCCGGCCTTCTGTAATCGCTGTACTCTCCGTCTATACGAAATGCCGCCAGATCAACAATGATGCCTTCATCTTCATTGTTCTGATTGCAATAGTCAAATCTTATTACGGAATATTTTTCGGAAATAACCTTAGCCTCCGGAAACAGTGCCTTCATTTCATCAAGTGCCGCATTTGTGGCAAGGTCAAAATCCAAAGGATTTTTGCCCAGCAGAGAATCCCGCACGCATCCTCCTACAGCGTACACTTCATATCCTTTAGACTCCAGAGTCTTCATAATACGGCTCACTTCCTTCGGCAGCTTTATCATAATAATACTCTCCTCCGCGTTTTTTATTCTTGCTTTTAAATCTCTACTGACAAATCCATTGTCACCTGCCCTTGCTTTTCTGCATTTGTATCTGCGTCCGCATCCACCGGTTTATACAGCTGTCTGTTTTCAAGTGTAAACACTCTCTCCGAAAATTCTCCCGGCAGTACCGCAGTAAGTGCATCTTCCATATCGAACATTCTCGCATCTATTATATCAAGATAGTGAAGCATCTCCGCCTCCGGAAACAACGGCTTCTTAGGGCTGCCGAATTCAGGCTCGTAATGATGAGAAAGTATCATATGTTCAAGCATTATCGCCTTCTCGCGCGGAAAGTTCATTTCCAATGTCAATCTGTCTATAGTTTTAATTCCCTGCACTATATGTCCGAGCATCTTCCCTTCAAAAGAATAACCCGGAGAAATACCGAATTCGTTGGATTCTATTTCATTTATTTTTTCCATATCATGAATTATAACCCCTGTAATTATAAGATCACGGTTTAAATTTGTATATATTCCGCATACACATATGCCAGTCATGAGCATTCGTTTCATATGATATAGTAATCCGCCGAATTCTGCGTGATGATTTTTCGATGCCGCCGGATAATACATCAATTTTTCCTTATTGTCCGTAAGCAGACGCAGCGCCAGTTTTCTGAGGTCTTCATCCAGCATATCTTCCGCCTGTTTATATATGTAATCATACATTTCCGCGGACGGCTCCGGAGCCGCCTTTATGTAATCCGCAAGATCAAGGTCATCTGAAGAAACCGATAATCTTATTCTCGCCACGCGAAGCTGTTTCGTATTGTTCCATTCGGTAACAAGTGCTTTTACTTTCACTATATCGCCGTCTTTTATTTTCGCAAGAATATCCGCTTCATCATTTGAAACATCCCATTTCTTTGCAGAAACCTCGCCCGTCATATCGCCGAGTGTGATATCGAAAAATGTCTTGCCGTTCCCGCCCGTTCTGAGAGCCGAACTCTTTACCATAAAAAAATCGGTCAGTTCAGTATCTTTTCTCAGGTCCTTTATATAGAAATCTTTCATAGTCTTTTCCTTTCTCAAAGTAAATTAATTATACACCAAAATGCACTTTTCGTCCAACACAAACGCTGAAGCTGCGCATAATAAATTGTTGACAAGCAGATAATATAAACCTATAATTTAAGCTGTTAATAGATTTACAGCTTTTTACATTTTTATTATATATCTTACATAATATGTTTGCAACTACTTTTTTTGGAGGAAAAAGAAAATGTCGAAACTCGGAATGATACGTACCGCTGCTGCAACTCCGCAGCTTAAAGTGGCAAATCCGGTCGAAAATGAAAAAGAAATATTAAAGCTTATATCTGAAGCAGACAGCGCCGGTGCAGGTTTGCTTCTTCTTCCTGAACTCACAATAACCGGCTACACCGCGGGCGATCTGCTCTATCAGGAACTTCTCTATCAAAAGCAGCTTGAATCGCTTTCACGCATAGCTGCAGCCAGCACCGGCAGCAATATGGTAACAGTGCTCGGATTTGCATTTCGTCTGGAAAACAACCTTTACAATTGCGCGGCTCTTATTCAGAACGGCATTATTAAAGGCATCGTACCTAAAATGTTCATTCCCAATTCAAAAGAATTTTATGAAGCGCGCTGGTTTGCTTCGGGCAAAGCAATATCTGAGGCAATTAATTCGGTAAATATCTTCGGATATGAGACAGCTTTCGGAAATCTTATTTTTACAGATGAAGTTTCCGGGCTTTCACTAGGCATAGAAATATGCGAGGATCTATGGATGCCGGTTACTCCTGGTTCGCATCTTGCACTGAACGGTGCACACATTATTCTTAACCCGTCAGCATCTGACGAAACAGTCGGCAAGAGTGATTACAGACGCAATCTCGTTGCAGTGCAGAGCGCTAAGAGTATATGCGGCTATGTATATACATCGGCAGGTGTTACGGAATCGACAACTGATCTCGTATTTTCCGGTCATCACATCATCGCAGAAGGCGGCACGGTACTCGCGGAAAACGAGCGTTTTGAACGCGGCAGCAATATAACATATATGGAAATCGACTATGCCAAACTCAAATTTGACAGAAGTCAGGGACATAATATGGCTGAATGCAGCAGTGCATACTCGGACAGATTTATGTATACAACTGTAGCTCTCGAAGAAATGCGTACGATAGAAAGCGACAGCAAGCTTATCCGCAGATACGCGCCGAATCCGTTTGTACCATCGGATATGAGCGAAACAGACCGCAAATGCCGCGAAATATTCAAGATACAGACTGCGGGATACGCAAAGCGTATGGAACACACAAACGCGAAAAAATCAATTGTCGGCATTTCCGGAGGTCTTGATTCGACACTCGCACTTTTAGTGGCGGCGGAAACACATAAACTTCTCGGCAAACCTGCATCAGACATTGTTGCGATAACAATGCCGGGCTTCGGAACAACAGGTAAGACTTACAACAACGCTCTTACAATTATGAAGCTTCTCGGCGCGCAAGTCCGCGAAATTCCGATTGTAAATGCTGTCCGCCAGCATTTTTCCGATATCGGTCAGGACGAAAGCAATCACGACTTAACATACGAAAATTCACAGGCAAGAGAACGTACCCAGATACTTATGGATATTGCGGGAATGGAAGGCGGTCTTGTTGTCGGCACAGGCGACCTTTCTGAAGCGGCACTCGGCTGGTGCACATACAACGGCGACCATATGGCGATGTATAATGTAAATGCAGGAATTCCCAAAACACTTGTACGCTTCGTCGTAAAATGGGTAATGGATAACAAACTTTCCGGCGCCAATGAAGACAAAGAGTTCAGCTCTGACAATGCACTGCTCCGTACTACACTCCAAGATATTCTTGATACACCGATTTCTCCGGAACTGCTTCCTCCGGAAGAGGACGGTAGCATAGCGCAAAAAACGGAAGACAGTGTAGGTCCGTATATCCTTCACGACTTTTTTATATACCATACGCTTCGAAGCGGTATGACGCCGGAAAAACTGCTCTTTATTGCAGAGCAGACATTCACAGATGAATATGACAGAGAGTTCATAAAAAAATGGCTCAAGGTATTTTACCGCCGTTTCTTCTCACAGCAGTTCAAGAGAAGTTGTATTCCGGACGGTCCTAAGGTCGGTACTGTAAGTCTTTCACCGCGCGGCGACCTCAGAATGCCGAGTGATGCGGACAGCAGCCTTTGGCTTGAAGAAGCCGAGCGGCTGTAAATGCCTGACGAAAACTTATCTTTTTTCATAAAGGTAGCTCTCCTGCATTTTGCTGCAAGCATCCGGCTCTGCAAGCCGAAACGTATGAAAAACAGCACGTATATTTCATATATAACATAAATCGGAGGTACAAAATGATCATATTACATGTAAAACAGACATTCAAAGATAAAAATGAACGCGATTCGTACTATGCGGCACTGTGTAAATCGGGTGTACCTGCAGCTTCGCGTGCCGAAGACGGCAATATTATGTACGACTATTTCTTTTCCGCCGACAGCGAAAGTGAAATGCTGCTCGTGGAAAAATGGGAAGATGATGAAGCTCTCACACGACACCAAAATTCAGAGCACTTCAAGCTTTTGCCCGCTGTTAAAGCCCCGTACAGCATAAACACAGAAATAGAAAGGTACGAAGTACAGAATTTATAACAAAAATTGCCCTTTTCGCTCTGAAACGCGATATAAGGGCAATTTTATTATTAATTTCTTTAATATATAGCAGCACCTATTCTTCTTGAATGCCTTCCGGCTGATTCGCCGTTCCTGACTCCGCATACGCCGGTGCTGCTGCCTTGCTGAGTACCACACGTGCTTTGAACAAGTCACCGTCAATTGCTATCTCAAACCAGCCATCCATCAGCTTTACGAGGTCCTTTGCTATAGCAAGACCAAGACCGCTGCCTTCTGTCGTTCTCGAATCATCACCACGCTTAAATCTTTCCATAAGTTCATCAGCATTTATGTTGAGCTGCTGTTTCGACATATTCTTTATTTCGAGCACAACAATATCCCTGCGGCTTACGCTTTCTGTACGCCCGCTGCTTGAGTCCGTGCCGGATCCACCGCTTTGCGTACCACCCTCTGCTGCCCCGTTACCATATGCACCGATACCTGCCAGTGGCTCTTTTATATCTATATATACACGACTTCCGTCCTGCGCATATTTGAGCACATTTACCAGCAGATTTTCCACAACTCTGTAAAGCAGCTGTCCGTCGGCTCTTACATAGTATCTGTCTTTTTCGGCATTGAGTATGAAGTCAAGAGATGAGGCTTCGATACGGCTGCTCATC
>JAAWDW010000072.1 GCA_022793975.1 Bacillota bacterium | reverse complement strand
GTTTTGTCTCCGACTTCTTTTTCGGACAGGGACCATGGACGCCGTGGCAGATGTGCGCGTTCGGTATGGTCGGGCTTTTTGCGGGACTTTTCGGAAAGTCCGGTAAAATTCGTACAAACCGTACAGCAGTCACTGTTTTAGGCACGATACTGACGTTTTTTGTATACGGCGGCATTGTTGATCTTTGGACAATTTTCGGGTTTTATGAAAAACCGACGTTTACGGCCGCAGCCGCGGTATACACCGCGGCAATGCCGTTCAATATCATACATGCAGCAAGCTCTGCAGTATTTTTATATTTTATGCTCAATCCTATGAAAGAAAAACTTGAACGTATAAAGTTAAAATACGGGTTGGGATTTGCGAAAGAAACGTGCCTGTGATAAAATAGCCGTAAATACATTATTTATTGCCAATGTAATGCGGAGATTAAAAATGAAAAGGAAGTTTTTGCTTATGGTTTTATCGGTGCTTTTGACATCAGCTGCTGTCTGCGGCTGCAGTACGGCAGACGGTACGGAAAATACGGATAAAAAAGAGTCTCTTACAATATGGACGGCTACAGATTTGCATTATCTTTCGCCGAGGCTTACCGACAATGGAGAGCTTTTTAAAAAAGTGATGCTGGACGGAGATGCGAAACTTACGGAATATTCACCGCAGATAGTAGATGAATTTTTAAAAGAGGTTAAAGAGGCAAAACCGGATGCACTTGTAATTACGGGAGATATCACATTTAACGGAGAAATTGCAAGTCTTCGTGATATTGCGGAAAAGTTTAAAGCTGTCAAAGAGTCGGGTATTCCGGTGCTTGTTATTCCCGGTAATCACGATATAGATTCATATCGTGCTTTTTCTTACAGTGGCAGTGAAGTTGAATATACGGATAATATATCAAAAGAAGAGTTCCGCGAAATATGCTGGGATTTGGGTCCCGCGGATGCGATATCGGTAGCTGATGATTCATTCAGCTATGTATATGCACTTTCTGATGATACTTGGATAATGACTGTTGATGCAAATACGAAAGGCGCCGGTCGCGTGACCGACGAAACAATGAAATGGGCGGAGGCCCAGCTTAAAAAAGCGCAGAAAGAAAGAATTACGGTCATAAGCGCCACGCATCAGAGCCTGCTTGCTCAGAATAAAAGGATGACATTCGGCTATATCATATCCAATCATAAAGATTTGGCGGACCTTCTTTCCGATTACGGTGTAAGGCTCAATCTTTCGGGGCATGTTCATATGCAGCATACGGCAAGAGATGAAGAAGGCACGGGATTTACCGATATAGCGACAGGAAGTATGACGGTGGCGGCCCTCAGATACGGCATATTGGAATTTGACGAAAACAGAGATTTTATATATACTATGGCTTCTGTTAATATGATGAAAGATGAAGCAAAGGAACGATTTGATAATCGTACGCGCAAGCAGATAGAAGAAGCGCTTGAAGGAATCTATATAGATGAAGATGTGCGTGAACAAATGACTGCATTCGCAGTAGATATGAATTTCAGATATTTTACGGGAACACTTGAAAGCGAATTTTTAAAGGAAAACAAAGAAAACCTTGAATTTTGGAAGCGATATGCCGGAGATACTTTCTGGGGCAGCTATATAGAAAGCATGCAGGAAGAATAGAGACGAAAGGGTGAATTTTATTAAATGTTTATTTTGCAGCAAGAAATGACAAAAGAAGAGCTATGCAGTTTAATCGGAGAGTATTTTGACGATATGATAAAGGGTGTAGTTGATATTGACAAAGAAATTTTAGCTGTAAATGCCGAGCTTCATGCTGATATTGAAGCAATGCTTATTGAACAGGGCTCTAAGCAGGAAAACTTATGGGGTATTAATTTGTATCCGGAAATGGAAAACGAAGATGATTTTTTGGAGTTCGATTCGTTGATAAATATAAGACCCAGTCAAGGAAACAAAAGTCATGGTATAGAAAATGCAGATATTTGTGAAAAAGTCAGAAATGTGGTGATGAGATGGGTCAGGTAACTGTACATCATAAAGAGCTTTCGGAGAGCGGAAGATGGGAGCAAATGCCGTTTTATGAGCAGATGGCAAACATAGGGAGTGAAATAAACAGGGCCTGTAAATGGAGAGAAAAACAAAAACCCGAGATGATGCAGAAAGCATTTGAAAGAGGTTTGGAACTTTTGGATTTTACGATTGAAAATGCACACGGACCTCGGCTTAGGGAGCTTCTGCGGGCACGTGAAGCAATGTGTGATTTTTTTGCGGGCAATAATATCTATAATTCTACGCCTGAACAAATGAAACGGTATTTTGACAGTTTTGCATTTGCTTTAAAGAGCCGGCAGAAATGAGTAAAAGCTGCATTTTGCGGCTTTTATTTTTAATTGGTTATTTGCATTGACATAGTATACAATCTATGTTAGAATAAGTTTGTCGCTAATGGATTATTGCATTAACGCGATAAAGTGAAAAAGCAAAATAATAAATAAAAAATTATGTGAAAGGGAGTTTTTAAAATGAAAACATTAAAGAAGACAACATCAATTTTACTTGTATTTGTAATGATACTTGGTATATTTGCGCTTACCGGCTGCGGAGGAACAGATGATGGCGCCGATGATGCGGATGGAGAGCTTTCGGTTGTATCAGGTTGGAAATATGTAGAGGATAAAGGCGAATTTGTAATCGGCCTTGACGATACTTTTGCACCAATGGGATTTAGAAATGAAAACAATGAACTTGTAGGTTTTGACATTGATCTTGCAAATGCGGTAGGAGAAGTTCTCGGAGTTACGGTAACTTTCAGACCGATTGAGTGGGATTCAAAAGAAATGGAGCTTTCTTCAAAGAATATTGACTGCATCTGGAACGGTATGTCAGCCACTGAAGAGAGACAGGAAAATATGACGCTTACAAAGATGTATCTTAACAACTGCATCATAGTGATGTCACTCAGCAGTGATGTAAACATTACAAGTGCTGCAGATCTTGCAAATTATAAGATCGGTACTCAGGTTGATTCGGCGGCGCTTGAAGTAATGCAGGCATCTGAAAGCTGGGATGTTTTCGCAGAAAATGTAACAGAATTCCCTACATATGATGAAGCTCTTATGGCTCTTCAGGGAAAGCGTGTAGATGTGATAGTTGTGGACCAGGTACTCGGAGAGTATAAGAATGCACAGCTTGATGGTGCACTTTTCACTTGCGATTTCAGTTTCGGTGATGATTTCTATGCTATCGGATGCAGAAAAGGCGAGACAGATTTGGCAGATAAAATCAATGAAGCTATACAGACTCTTATAGATAACGGCAAAGCTGCGGAAATAAGCAATAAGTGGTTTGGCAAGGATATCGTAATTCTCAAAGATTACGAGTAATCGAAAACAAGCGGATATAAGATAGGGCAGTGAACAGAAACAAGGAATATTAAACAAAATGTTTTCGGATTTTATAGCTGATTTTATAACTGAATTTACGGATTTGATGGAATATGTGGGCATTCTTATGCCCACTCTTCTTTCGGGTGCCTGGGTTATGGTACAACTCTTTTGCTGGACGCTTATACTTTCGCTTCCGCTGGGATTGCCGATCGCGCTCGGAAGTAATGTAAGGTTTTGGCCGGTAAGAGCATTTTGCCGTTTTTATGTGTTTGTCTTCAGAGGAACACCGCTGCTCCTGCAGCTGTATTTTTTCTATTTCCTGTTGCCGATACAGTTTGATATAAGATTGCCGGCACTGGCGACATCGATAATTACTTTTGTACTTAACTATGCTGCATATTTTGCGGAAATATACAGAGGCGGTATAAACGGCATAGAGCGAGGACAGTACGAAGCAGCAAAAGCGCTCGGTCTTTCCAAGACACAGACAATGATAGGAATCGTACTGCCGCAGACGATGAAGATAATTCTTCCTCCGGTATCCAATGAAGCGATAGTACTTGTAAAAGATACTGCGCTTGCTTCGGCAATCGGACTCGGAGAACTTATGAAAGCGTCAAAAGGTGCAGTAAACAGGGATGTAGATCCGACAGCGTATTTTGTGGTGGCGGTTATCTATCTGATATTTACATTTATACTCACTCTAATCTCGAATAAGCTTGAAAAGCGTTTCAAGCGCTATGACGAAGGGGCGGTGAGCTGATGCCAAGGAAGAAAACAAACGGCAATGCGGTTATCAGACAAGATATAAAAGAAAATCTGCAAGCAGGTGATACGATACTGGAAATGAAAAATATCATCAAGAAATTTGAAGGTATTACAGCAGTTGACGGTGTGAATTTTTCTATGAAAAAGGGAGAAATTGTGGCAATAATAGGACCATCGGGTTCGGGAAAGAGCACATTTCTCCGCAGTATAAACGGACTTGAAAATATAACAGACGGTGAAATAGATCTGTACGGCACCACAGGAATGGTATTTCAGCATTTTAACCTTTTCCCACATATGACGTGTCTCGGAAACATTACTTATGCGCCTATAAAAGTAAACGGTGTAAAAAAGGCAGATATTGAAAAGAGGGCGGAAGAACTTCTTGAACTTGTTGGTCTTGCGGATAAGCGGGATGTTTATCCGGGTCAGATTTCCGGAGGACAGAAACAACGTATTGCGATAGCAAGGGCGTTGGCAATGGATCCCGATATTATGCTTTTTGATGAGCCGACATCGGCGCTCGATCCTGAAATTACTGGTACCGTACTTTCCGTAATGCAGAAGCTGGCGGAGCAGCATATGTCGATGATAATTGTGACGCACGAAATGCAGTTTGCAAAAAATGTCGCGGACCGTGTGATCTTTATGAATCAAGGAAAAATAATAGAAGAGGGCAGTCCTGAACAAATCTTCGAAAATCCGAAGAGCGAAAGGCTGCATGAATTTTTGAACGCGGTAACAAGCCGCTGATGTATGGTATATATAGAGAACCAGATTCGTACATTTATGTAGCGTTCAAATAAAAATGATTGAAACAATAAAAGTTGTATTTCTACATATTTTTATGATTGGAATACAACTTTTTTAATTTCCTTTATGTTTTATATAATTCGTCTATGCATAATGGTATTGATGACGCTTTTTCACAAGGAATATTGATGTTACTGTAACTGCGGCAAGTTCTGCAATTATTATGCATCCCCAAAGTCCGTCGAGAGCATTAAACCCGGCAAGTTCAAAGAGGTAAGGTATGAGCATTACACTGCCGCATTCAAATACGAGAGTACGCAGGAATGAGATTGTTGCTGAAATCAGACCATTGTTGAGTGCGGTAAAAAACGAAGATCCAAAAATATTGATTCCTGCCAGTATGAAAGAAATGGAATAGATCCGCATACCGTGTACAGTCATATCACAAAGAGAAGGATCATAGCCGACGAAAATACTTGCAAGCACTCTTGCAGCCAGTATGGATACTATCATAAGCGTGATTCCGCCTATGGCGTTTATACGCAAGCTTTTCCTCAGGATGTTTTTAAGCTCGTCATAATTCTGCGCACCGAAGTTGAAACTGGTTATAGGAGCGCAGCCGACAGAGTATCCCCAGAGAATGGCGATAAAAAAGAATGCTATATATCCTATTGCACCGTATGCGGCAACACCGTCCTCGCCGACAAGGCGTAAAAGCTGAAAATTATACAGCATCACAACAACCGAAGCCGCTGCGTTTACCATAAATTCAGAGGATCCGTTAGTACAGGTTTTAAGAAGAACTTTGCCGTAGAAGTTTGTTTTGCCGAGTTTAAGAAGACTTGAATTTTTACGTGCAAAATATATGATAGGAAAAACACCGCCTATAAATTGTCCTATACCGGTAGCTAAGGCCGCACCTGCTATTCCCAGATCAAGAACACGTATAAATAATGCATCAAGCACTATGTTTGTGCAGCCCGCCGCAATGGTAAAAGTGAGTCCCAGCTTCGGCTTTTCCGCCGTTACGCAGAATGACTGAAACAGATATTGCAGCATATAAAGAGGCAGGCACATAAGAACAATTCTGCCGTAAATAATGCAGTTTTGCAGAAGTTCGCCTTCGGCACCGAGGAATTTTGAAACCTGCGGGGCAAATACTGCGCCGATTGTTCCGAAAGTGATACCTATGCCCATTGTGACGTAAACGATAAGTGAAAAATAGCGGTTAGCGTCTTCATGGCGACCTTCTCCGAGGGTTTTTCCGACAATGGCAGCGCCTCCGGTACCCATCATAAAGCCAAGCGCACCGAGAATCATCCAAAATGGATAAATAAGATTTATAGCCGAAAACGGGATTTTTCCCACATAGTTTGAAACAAAAAAACCGTCTACTACACTATACACAGAAGAAAATGTCATCATAACGATAGACGGAAGTACAAAGCGGAATAGTTTGCTGTATGTAAAATGATC
>JAAWDW010000071.1 GCA_022793975.1 Bacillota bacterium | reverse complement strand
TATATTGTACCTCGGCGGGAAATTAAGCTTGCGCACCCGCTGTCTTCGGTTTTATTTTCTTATTCAGCTTTCCTTAGAAAGTAACCCTTGCCGGGTTGATCTTTACTCCCGGACCCATAGTTGAAGCAACCGTTATACTTCTCATATACTGTCCCTTTGCAGCAGCAGGCTTTGCCTTTGCTACAGCTTCAAGAAGCGCGTTCAGATTGTCTGTAAGCTTTTCAGGTCCGAATGACTTCTTTCCGATAGGAGTGTGAATGATATTTGTCTTATCGAGTCTGTACTCAACTTTACCTGCTTTAATCTCTTCAAGAGCCTTAGCGATATCCATTGTTACAGTTCCCGATTTAGGGTTTGGCATAAGTCCCTTAGGTCCGAGCACTTTACCGAGTCTTCCTACAACACCCATCATATCCGGTGTCGCCACAACTACATCGAAGTCGAACCAGTTTTCCTGCTGAATTCTCTGCGCAAGTTCTTCTGCTCCCACAAAATCAGCTCCTGCCTCTTCCGCTTCCTGAGCCTTAGGTCCTTTAGCGAATACGAGCACTCTTACGCTCTTTCCTGTTCCGTGCGGAAGTACGATAGCGCCTCTTACCTGCTGGTCTGCGTGTCTTCCGTCTACGCCAAGCTTAATATGAACTTCCATAGTTTCATCAAACTTAGCCGGTGCTGCCTTGATAGCAAGATCAACAGCTTCCTCTATTTCATAAAGATTCTGTCTGTCGATAAGCTTTGCAGCTTCCTGATACTTTTTACCTCTTTTTGGCATCTTTTTTCTTCCTTTCCTGGTACAAACGACCTTTGTTGTCCGTAATGACGATTTCAGCATTTCTGCATTTTCCGATTATATTTATCCGGACGGTCTCCCAAACTTTTAGTCTTCTACGACTATACCCATACTTCTTGCAGTACCTTTAATCATCTCGGTAGCTGCTTCGATGCTTGCTGCATTGAGATCAGGCATCTTTGTCTTTGCAATTTCTTCTGCCTGCGCTCTTGTAATAGTTGCAACCTTCTTCTTATTAGGCTCGCCTGACGCATGTTCGAGTCCTGCTGCCTTTTTAAGAAGCACTGCTGCCGGCGGAGTCTTGCATATGAACGAGAACGATCTGTCCGCATAAACTGTAATTACTACAGGAATGATCATTCCCGGCTGATCCGCTGTCTTGGCATTAAACTGCTTACAGAAGTCCATAATGTTTACACCCTTCTGACCGAGTGCAGGACCTACCGGAGGAGCAGGAGTTGCATTACCCGCGGCAATCTGAAGCTTTATATAGCCTTCTACTTTCTTTGCCATTTCTGTCTCTCCTTTCTTTAGATTTTATCTACCTGTCCAAATTCGAGCTCGACAAGTGTATCTCTACCGAACATAGAAACGATAACCTTCAGTGTCTGCTTATCCACGTTGACCTCTTCCACAGTGCCCATAAAGCTCTCAAAAGGTCCGCTGATAACTTTCACAGTGTCACCGGCCTCCACATCCAGATCAATCCATATCTTTTCTATTCCCATTCTCGCCACTTCTTCATTTGTAAGCGGAATAGGTTCGGAGCCATGCCCTACAAATCCTGTTACCCCTTGCGTGTTTCTCACAAGATACCAGGATTCATTCGTTACTATCATCTTTACTATGACATAACTTGGGAACATCTTTCTGGTCTTAATTTTACGCTGTCCGTTTTTAACCTCTACCCTGTCTTCAGTAGGCACAACAATATCGAGAATAAGGTCTTGCATTCCCCTGTTCTCAACTATCTTCTCAATATTCATTTTTACCTTGTTTTCATGTCCGGAATAGGTGTGGACAACATACCACCTTGCTTCTCCGTCACGGCCTTCTCTGCCGCCAAAATCGAGATTTTCCGGATTCTTCGCTGTTTCAGACATATTGTACCTTCTTTACCCTAAGATTTCACATTTACATATTGATTCCCAAAATGCCTCTCAGCACTGCGAGTACGCCTGAGTCGATACCCCAGAACGCAAGCGCAAAGAATCCGCATGTAAGCAGCACTACTGCGGTAAACGAGCCAAGCTCTTTCTTTGTAGGCCATACAACCTTTTTCATCTCGGTTTTGATGCCTCTGAAATACTCGCCGATACCGCCGCGTTTCTTTTTAGGAGCCGCAGGTACCTTTTTGTTATTATCAGCCATCTTGCTTATCTCCTTATTTACTATTTTGTTTCCTTATGAAGTGTGTGATCCTTGCAGAATTTGCAGTACTTCATCATTTCGATACGGTCAGGATCGTTTTTTTTGCTCTTCATGGTGCTGTAATTCCTCTGCTTGCACTCTGTACATGCGAGAGTTACCTTTACTCTTGTACCGGTTGCCATTTGCTCCACCTCCTGTGTAATTGCATAAAGTCGCTAGAATAGTTTATAACAAAACCCCGAAAGTGTCAAGGGGTTTGGACTTTTTTGCCTTCCGTTTTCCTCAATCTAAAATCAGCGGGGCTTCCCGCTGATTTAAATTCTTTAGCTATGCTTACATTATATATGCGTTTTGTGCTTAATGCAAGCGTTATTTTTACCGTCTTTTTCTTTTTATATTCAGTCTATATTCAGTGCCTTTTCATTGCTTCGCACTGTAGTTTGCCTTTATTACTTGCTTTTCTCTTAGTCTTCCTTTATATTCATTACACGCTTGCCCGCAAGACATTTCTTATTGTGATCCATTGCCCAAAGCGAATTAAGTACTCCGAGCACACAGATACCAATGAGGAAGAGAAATATGTAAGTGTAGCCCGTATTTCCGAACTTATCAAGCCAAGTTCCGAACATCGTCGGAAACACTGCATCGGAAATATCGCCCGATATCGAGCCCAGACCAACTGCGGTGCCCATTACCGTATTTGGAATATGCAGCTCTCTTGTAATCGAATATGTTACCGCATAAAGTGCAAACACTATGAATGACGGCAACAACGAGTATATGCACACCATCGTTACATTCGAATCTTCTGAGAAGAGCAGCGGCACAGCAAACATCACTGCCGATACCGCAAAGGCCACGATAAACCATTTTGATGTTGATTTAAACACCTTATCGGCAAGAAAACCTCCAAGAGGCGCTGCGACTACCATAACTCCGAAACTTCTGATTACCGAATATACGCTTGATACATCGGGATCTATGCCGATAACATCTATCAAATACGGATTAAAATACGATACATTTGAGTAAACCGTATACGTTGTAAGATATGCTATGAATATAATGTATGTCCCCGGCCACTTCAGCACGTGTTTTACATACTTAAGCCTTATCGGCTCATCGCCTTCCATGATGTCACCCCTAGCCAGCTTATCTTTCTCGCTGTCAAGGAAAAACCACACCATAAGCGTTGCGGCAAGCGTAATCGTGCCGATCGAAATAACCGCTCCGCGATATCCGAAATACTTGCTTATCCAAAGCGGAAAAGCATTCCCAAATGCACCTGCAAGTCCATTCACAAGATAATACAGTCCGTATGAATTTCCCGCACTTTCGGCATCACCCAAATTGTTTATATACTTAATAAGTGCTCCCCAGTAAGGCATCAGCACTACAGGCTGAAGCGCCCACACCACCATAGCCATCGAGTATGATGTTACGAACGCCGCATAAATATATGTCAGGATTGTAATACCGCTTATTGAAAAAAGTATTATCTTCTTTGCATCAAATTTATCAGCAAGATAAGCACCCGGAATAGTAGTTACTATATAAATTGTGGAGCATACCGTGTTTAGCATACCGAGCTGTGCATTTGTACAGCCGAGCGTTTGAATCATCTGGTCGTAGAAAACATACCTTATGTACATCAGAATATAGATAGAACCGCCCATAAATCCAAGTGATAAGAGCGACAATCCATATCTGACTTTACTGTTTTTGATTTGTACAGTCATAATAATTCCTCCAAAAAATAAAAAATTACGGTCTGATTTCTCTTTGTCTCAAACGCCCCACATATTATATGATACTTCTGTCAAATTATTCTGTCAACTTATGCAACTGTGGTATATAGTATATTAATTTATTTTACCCTCCGCATCGAAATAAAAATTCTCGAAAAAGTAAAAACGGCAGGTCATTTATTACCTGCCGTTTTCGCGGATAGACTTTTGCTACCTGCCCATTTCAGTGAGTTTTTTATCAGCCGCGCGAAGACGCATCACAGCTTTTTTGATGTTTTCCATTGAGGAAGCATATGAGATTCTCACGAAACCTTCACCCTCTGTACCGAAGCAGCTGCCCGTAATCATTGCCACATCGTAATTTTCAACGAGCCAGTCGCAAAATTCATTCGAAGTCATTCCTGTCTTTTTTATATTCATAAAGATATAAAATGCCCCCGTCGGATTCAGGCACGAGAAATGCTCCATAGCGTTTATTTCCTTATAGAGATATCTTCTTCTTTCGTCAAACTCGCTTCTCATAGCCTCAACAGTTCCATACTTATGCTCGTCGTTGAGAGCCACGGTACATGCCTCAAGAATGAAATCAGCCATACC
>JAAWDW010000070.1 GCA_022793975.1 Bacillota bacterium | reverse complement strand
GGAGTCTGTGAGGGGATTCTATTTTTGGATGAAATTAACTGCGTGTCGGAAACATTGGCTCCCGTTATGCTCCAGTTTTTACAGTATAAAATATTCGGCCGTCATCGTGTGCCGGAGGGCTGGATTGTGGTGACGGCGGGAAATCCGCCGGAATACAACCGCTCCGTGCGTGAATTTGATATTGTTACATGGGACCGCTTAAAGCGGATTGATGTGGAGGCTGATTTTGATGTGTGGAAAGAATATGCACATGACAAGGCAGTTCATCCGGCAGTATTGACATATCTGGAAGCCAAGAAAGATGATTTTTATAAGATCGAAATGACAGTGGACGGTAAAAGCTTTGTGACTGCCCGCGGCTGGGATGACCTTAGCCAGATGATTAAACTTTATGAGCACAATGGTATTGCTGTAGATCAAAAGCTTATCGGGCAGTATTTGCAGAATGAAGAAGTAGCCAGAAATTTTGCGGTTTATTATGATCTTTTCAGGAAGTACCAAAGTGATTATCAGGTGGGCAGTATTTTGTCGGGTACAGCATCGGACAGTATTAAGACGCGAGCTAAAGAAGCAAGGTTTGATGAGCGGCTGGCGGTGCTGGGGCTGCTTTTGGATGCTGTTCTTTCAGAGCTGCGTGAAGTTATGCGGACAGAAAACGTGATGAAAGAGCTTTTGACAATTCTCCGCGCCTTCAAAGCGAAGTCTGATGCTTTATCGCAGGAGGAAGCTCAGGAATTTCTGAACGAGCAGACAGAGATGCTTCGCAGGCTGCTTGCATCGGGAAAAGATTCAGGCAGTATTTCCGATGAAAGAAGACGGGAACTGGTGACGGCGATACGCATTTTATCGGAGATGAACGGGCAGCTTACGAGTGTTACAAGTGGTACTGCTGCCTTTGAAACAGTCAAAGGAATTTATGACGGCCGCGTACAGGCGATGAAGGAAGCCGCGGCGGAAGCGGGAACAAGGCTTTCCAATGTATTCCGTTTTTGCGAAGAGGCATTTGCTGACGGACAGGAAATGCTGATTCTGGTGACGGAGCTTACAATCAGTGCGGCGGGAGCCGGTTTTATCAGTCGCTATGGCTGCAAGGAGTATTTTGCACATAACAAGGAGCTTCTTTTCCATGAGCGTCAGCAGGAAATTTTACGCGAAATACAGGAACTGAATCTGGATTAAGTGAGATATAATGTGCAGGAGCAGATAAAATGAGTTATGCAAACGAAGAATTATTCCGTGCAGTACGAGACGGCAATTTGGAGGCGGTAAGAGGAATGGTTGAAGCGGGCGCAGATCTTTCACAGGTGCCGGAGCACGAAGTAATAAGGTCCAGCCGCGGCTATATCTTTGAGATTAATCCGGCGGAAATGAACGAAACGATTCATTTTCGTCAAGGTTTTAATATGGAAACCCATTCCACAGCCAGGACTGAGGTTGTGTTCACGGAATCACTGCTGGATTGTGCTGTTATGACAGGAAATGCAGTGCTTGTGAGATACTTGATCGAACGGAACTGTGATGCGGCAAAAAGTCGCGCGCTTTACCTTGCAACTGCTGCGAAAGACATAGAAATGATAAAAATTCTCATCGCAGCAAATGCAGAACCGTGCAGGCAGGTGTATAATAAATTTCCGCAGCATAAAGAAGCTTTTTGGTATGAAGGCGTCAAACTGCAGTCGCCGCTGGAACTTGCGGCAGAAACCGGGCAGGAGGAAGCTGCCGCACTCTATCTCAGTAACAAACAAAGGCTGACAGAGGAAAATGTATCGGCGGCATTTATGATTGCCGTATCTGCCGGAAATAAAACCATACTCCGCAGTTTTCTCGACTGTAGGGAATACTTTGCTGAAAATGTTTTTTCTAAGGCAACCGAAAAAATTATCAGCAAGGCGCAACCTGAACTGAGCAGGCTTTTTCTTGCTTGTGGTGCCGAGGTTGATCATTTCTCAAGATGCCTCGCATACGCACTTAGAACTGCTGATACGGAGGCTGTAAAAATGCTGGCGGCGCAGGGAATCCGTCCGCAGGATGCAGCAGGTTGGAGCAGCAAATATTGGGAAGGTGGAGTCGGTAATAGCAAGTTTACCGATTGGGGACGCATTAGGACGGAAAGACATGGGCCGGTAGAAATTTACCGGCATAACAAATCTGAAAGCAATTTTTTTGATGACGATTATAAATATATATCGTGGACAAGGAGCGGCGGCAGTGACCAGTTCAGGGGCGGTGTAAACAACTTTTCCGGTTATTACGGAGCGGCGGAACAAGCGTCCGCGGCAAAGCGCATAGAGATGATTCATATATTGGTATCGGAAAAGCTGTTTGATGAAGAAGAACTTTCATATCTTTACTATCTTGCCGTTGCCGGAGATGATATTCCTTTTGCGGAGGAACTGGAAAGAATGGGTGCGGCTGTCACAGATTTTGAGCCTTATGCACAAAAAGCGGACCGCGGCAAGAATGTGAGGTCAATTTCCGATTTGGCGACTCCGGCGATGAGCAAAGAAAAAGCTGTTTTCATCTGTCGTCATCTTCAGAAAAACGAAGATTTGATTCTTGGAAACAATTATTTCGCTCCGGAAACAGATAGGACAGAAATGCTGCTGGCGTTACTTGATTACCACAGACAGGTGCATATTGCTGATTCTGAAAAGGCGCTCGCTTATTTCTATGCAAAAGATTGTCTTCCGGGAATGGAAAAAATGGCGCTGATGGGTACACTGACAATAAAAAATACTGCCGCATACATAAGACAGTCGGCAGAAGACGGAAAAGCGGAGCTTACAGCATGGCTTATGGATTATCGGAACAAGCATTTTTCGCAGACCGAAATCGATAAAGAGACCGAACGTGATATGTGGGAACTTTAAAGATGAAAGATAAGTCCGGAGAGAGAAAGCGCTATTGATCGTTTAAATACGGACACTTTCGTTGTTTGGTATAGAAGTGTTGTAAATATAATAAAAATGAGAGGCACATAGAATATATGCGCTTCTCATTTTTTGATGTTTGATATATGAATCTCCTTTTGTAAATCTCTGTTGATGATCATTTGTTATTCTTTATGCAGATTACACGTAAATTTCAGCGTTCGGACACATAACAGGTGTTTAGTTTGCTTGACATAAAAAGGCAAAATGGAGTATACTAAATAGTATAGACTGGGGGATTTTCGAATGTTTTACATAGGAGATAAAATCGTTTATCCGATGCATGGCGTAGGCGTCATAGAGGATATCGAAAAAAAGACCGTCCTCGATGAGGAAAAAGAATATTATATTGTGCGGATTACGTGCAAGGATATGGACATTATGGTGCCCGTGTCAAACAGCGAAGATATTGGGGTAAGATACATATCCGACCGGTCTACGGTTTCGAAAGTGATAAAGCTTCTTTCGGAGCCGTCAACATCTATGCATGCAAATTGGAACAAGCGTTACCGCGAAAACACGGACAAGCTTAAAACAGGCGATATATTTGCCTGCGCCGAAGTAGTGAGAAACTTACTGCGCCAGGACAGAGAAAAAAAGCTTTCGACTGGTGAAAAGAGGGTGCTGGATAACGCTAAAAAAGTGCTTGCAAGCGAGATTATGTCGGTAAACGGCATAACATTGGGGGAAGCTTTGGAAATCATAGATGAGAGTGTATAATCTTTTCTGATCTGTGAAGGGCTTATCAGTATTTTGCGCATAAGCCAAGTGTGCGCAGTAAATTTTATGCGGAAGGAGGTGGGAAAATTGATTAAAAAACTTTTCAGACTTGCTATGACGGCTCTCGGCGTTGCTGTCGGATACGGAGTTTTCTTATTGGCGGGATTCTTCATACAATTGGAAGGGATTACCGGGATTACGGGAAAGACGCTTACCGAAACGGAGATTATAGGTATAGCGGCTGCGTTCGAAATTATTTTTGCAATAATATTTTTCAAGCTGACGCCGGTTGTTACAAAGCAAGGTAAAAAAGCTGCGGCTAATATAGAAAATGAACTGAAAGGTGTGTCGGGAAGCGATATGGTTACAGGTACTGTAGGACTTATTGCGGGACTCATAATCGCGTATTTGCTTTCCGAGGTATATGCAACATTCCAGATAACGTGGCTTACGGTTACGCTGACGATTATCACATATCTGCTGCTGGGATATCTCGGCATAGTGGTGGCAACGAAAAAAGGCGCAGATCTTATAAAAAATATAAACAATGCGCGCAAAGTGCAGCTTGTAGGCGGCAAGAGCAAGAATAAGGGTGTAGATGCCGCTCCGAAGATACTCGATACATCTGTGATAATAGACGGCAGAATTTCCGATATAATGCGTACAGGATTTATAGAAGGAAGAATAATAATTCCGGAATTTGTGCTTGTGGAGCTTCGCCATATTGCCGATTCGTCTGATTCGCTGAAGAGACAAAG
>JAAWDW010000069.1 GCA_022793975.1 Bacillota bacterium | reverse complement strand
GGCTGCCTGCCGCATAGATATTTGCGACATTTGAAACGGCAAGTTTTGCAAAATCTACATCCCAGAGCCAGGAGATGTCTTTGCCGTCCTGATAGGTGTCGTTTATTTGAATTATGATGTCCTTAGGAGTTTTATCTTGCAGTATGTATGATATTTTCTGCTGAAAACCGACGGGATTTTTGGCAAGATGGAGCTGGACCTGGGCGCTACACAGTGCAAAGACTCCTTCGCGCCCGTTGGCGTAGTCGAAGTCTGCGGCAGATTCGGCGAATTTTGAGCGCGGCGCGCCTGCTGTGCATAAGGCCGCATAAACGCACAGAATATTATAGATGTTATAGGAAAAACGCAGAGGTACTTCCGATATGTGGATAGAAGCGTTTGTAAAATGTTCATGTATGAATTCTGTTTTGACTGTCCGCCCGGTTTCGTATGTTTCAGCTGCTGATAAGTTTGATACAGAACTGCCGGATACAGCAGGAAAAGAAGATATATTGAAAGAATACATTTCATTTGTGCGTGTAATTCCATTGGCCGCGTAATCCGGCATAGGACGCGCAAAACCACAGCTCGGACACATATAAATGCCAAGATGACCATAGTGGAAAAACTCGTATGAAAGTTTTTTGCCGCATACTTTACAGAAAGTACTTTCGCGTGTTTCGGAACATGAAATTTCATCAAACAGCTGCTCGTTTATGCCGTATGTTATTAAAGGATTTTGGCATTCCAAGGCCATACTGTACGAAATAGCATCGTCACAGTTAACTATGAGCGTGGTATTCGGAATGCTTGCAAGAGCGGATTTGATCCTGGAGCAGGTTATATCCACTTCTCCAAAACGGTCGAGCTGATCTCTGGAAATGTTTGTAAGTATTGCGATATCCGGTTTTAACTCCGGAAATACTTCGGCAGCAGCAAGTTCATCGACTTCGATGCAAGCATAATCAGCATCGATCATACCTTTTTTGCCGGTGGCAAGAACAAATGCGGAGGTAATGCCGTTTATCATATTTGAGCCTGTTTTGTTAATTATTACACGTTTGCCTTCGCGTTTGAGTGCGTGGTAAGTGATACTGTTTGCTGTTGTTTTTCCGTTTGTGCCCGTGGTCACTATTATTTTTTCACGTACTTCACGTGAAAGTTCGGTAAGTATATTCGGATATATAAAGCGGGCAATGCGACCGGGCAGCGTATCGCCGTGCCCTTTGCCCGTTTTGCGGATGAATTTTGCCGCTGCTTTTGCTGTGTATATTGCCGCGTTTCGTCTTAATCTCATAGTTCCCATATTTCTTCCCCTGATATTGTTGATAAAGGTATCATATCTTATTAGGGGGGGTTGTCAATGAGATTTGCCCGAAAATTGACATATGTGCCCGAAATGTAAAAGAGCTATGTGTTTTTGATTATAAAAAGTGACTGGACGAATTTACCGTCCGTAAAATATGAATTGAGAATTATATTGTCGTACTTTGATATAATTTTCTTTGCTATGAGAAGTCCGCTGCCGCGTCCGAGACCTTTGTCTGTAGTGCCGGCGATTACACCGCGTACTTCGGTTTCAGGTCTGATGTCATTTTCAATTTGAATGCCGATACCGGACGTGTCTTCCGAAACCTTTAGGAAAACGGAGCCGCGGGCGAGAAGGGCTTCTTCTGCTGCGTTATCGATTAAAATACCGAGTATGCGCACGATATCTCCGCTTCCCGTATTGATGCCGAGAGGCGAGGATATTTCAAGGGAAATGTCAATACCGGCATTTATTTTTTCGATTATTTTATAATATAGAAACGATTTGAGACGGTCGTCGCTGAGGATTTTCAGTTTGTCCTGCAGGTCGTTTTTTATTAGAGTGTCCTGCATAAACGGAACGATATTATGGTAATAAAATTCCTGCATTTCACTGTCACCGCTGCGCTTTATAAATCCTCCCATTGTCAGAAAAAGATTTTTGGCGTCGTGCCGTATCTCATGCATATTGTCGAGTGTAGTTTCCAGATCGGAACTGTATGCCGCAATCATATTTTTATCATTTTCGGCAATGGTCATTTTTTCGCGTATTGACGCCGTTTTGCCGATGAGGAAAATGTATGAAACGGTCACAGCAATCAGAACAAACTGCGATAGGAACGGGTACGGATATGATGATATGCTGTGCATAAATCTGAAAATCGAAAATTGGAAATTGAAAATATCGAATGAAAAAAGTGTAATAGCGGCGCATATAAGCACATATGTTTCGAGTCCACTAAATTTTTGAGACAATGTGCGCAGAGGGTCAAGATGTTTATTGAGTACTTTTCCGAGAAATTTTAGCGTCACGAAAAAGACGGCAAGAACAATCAGACCGAAAATCAAAATAATCGCGGATTTTGTCACGATATCAAGCCTATACCTGGCCGAAAATTCATAGTATGTCCAGCGAAGTTTTGTTGAAAACCAGTCGTACAGAAAAATCATTACAAAGGCGGTAAGGGAGGTGACAGAAATGTCGATGTAATAGCTTTTTATATTTCTGAAGCCTGTTTGGATAACAAGGAGTATTACCAAATCGATGAGCATAAAGAATACTAAAATCGGATAGTGAATTATGCGCAGGCAGAAGAGCTCCAGTGTAAGAAGCGAGAAAAGAATCATATAAGACACGGAGGAAAGCGGCAGCAGACCGAGCAGCTTTACAAGCAGGCACATCAGTAAAATTGCAGTTAGATTTATACCGACTCCTGTGTTTCTGGGACTGAATAATATTATCCAGGCAGCAGCGGCAATAAAGAGAATAAATGCAGTAATGCAAAAAATTATATTTTTCAGTCTGTTTGTGGCTATTTTCTGTTCAGCAGTTTTCTTATTTCCGGTCTCATTTTGAACGAGCATGGTATTTCCTCCCTATTTGATAATGTGATATAGCCGTCTTTTATGCCGATTATCTGATTCTTGGCTGCAATGTATGAGCGGTGAACGCGCAGAAACGTGTTTCCGAGCTTTTCCGCTTCTGCATCAAGCGTACCGATTACAGTAATTTTTGAATCATTTATAGTGTGATAAGTGATACCGTGCGATATGTTTTTTTCTGTTTCGATATAAAGAATTTCAGATTTCAGAATCTCGATAGTTTCGCCGGGTGCGGTGGTAAGTGTTATAATGGTGCCATCATCACCCTTTTGCATTTTGTTATTTGATACTGCACGCAGCGCCATATAAATAT
>JAAWDW010000068.1 GCA_022793975.1 Bacillota bacterium | reverse complement strand
GTCAGCTTAAGACTGTCTACCAGAACGTCTCCGTCATGCGGAAGTATTCCCGAATTATCATCGTTCACATATTCGACACTCGCCGCTTTGCTGTTTTCCGCTTTTCTTGCCGTAATACCCAAAGAAAGAGTTGCGGCGCAGAGCAAGCATACACAAAGTCCGAGTATTACCGTTTTCTTTTTATTATTCATTGCTTTCTCCCCCATTCTCCTTTTCAAAAACCATCACATTTGATGCCGGGATATTGAAAACCGCAGATACAGCGTTTGTAAGATTATTTTTCACGACGACGCTCCCGGCTCCGCTCGCAGTCACTATTACACCCGTAACGCCTCCTCCGTCTTCATATTTCACCATCACATCTACATCTCCCGCTCCTTTTATATCGGAGAGTATCTCTATGAGCGCGGTTTCGCTTGCTCCGTCTTCATCAACGATCTGCCTTCTGCCGTCTCTGCCCTGAGTAAAGGCATTTACGGCGAGAAAACCAACGGCAATGACAACAGCACATACGAGTACTCGCATAAACATTTCTTTTAATTCCGGTGAAATTTTAAATTTGTCCTGCATCCGCATTTGTTTTCCCTCCTTAAAATATATTTGATTTAATATTCCTTATGCCATTAATTTTGCAAGAGGCGCCAGTATACTTGCAAGAATTATGAGTGAAAAGATATATTTCACATACTTTTCCATATTTCCGGCAGGAAGAAGTACCTCTATAAATGATACCGCTACAATAATTATAAATATATTTTTTACCCATTCTGTTACCGCCGACATAACATCACGCTCCTATCCCGATTATTACCGCTATAAATATAAGAAACATCATAGAGGTCAGGAAAAGTATTACAGCCATAGTTATCACAGAGTTTCCCATCTGACTCAGACATTCGCTCACCTGCTTATTTCCGAGCGGTTCTGTTATTATCGCCGTAATTTTATAGACAACGGCTATTGCAAGTATTTTTATAAGAGGTACCAAAAGGACCGCGATTATTACTATGACACCGAGTATACCTACTCCGTTCTTTATTATATTTACGCACGAAAGCATCATATCTACCGAGTCCGAAGCAAAGCCCCCTATTATAGGAACAAAATTACTTATCGAATAGCGTGCAGTATCCGCAATCACGCCGTCCGCAGACTCTGTTACAAAACTTTGTACCACCGTTACGCCTGCAAAAAATGTCACGCATATCCCACATAAAAATGTCGCCGCGCCTCTTATAAAAACCGCAAGTTTATTTACATAATCTTTTTCCGTCATACTGTTGACCATAAAAAATACGGTAGATATAAACACAGCCGGAAGTATAAAATTTGAAAGTACTGTGTTCACTGCGGCCGTAGCGCCTGTAATGACGGGATTAAGCACACTTCCGGAGGTCACTCCTCCTATCGCTATCAAAAGCGGTATCAGTATCGGCAGAAGTATCTGCATCGTATATGTCATAGTGTTCACAGCATTTTTACAGAGATTAAAAGTAGTAGTAAAATTTCCGAGACAAAGTCCTATAATAAGACAAGTGCATACCATAGTACCAAGATTGGAAACAGCTTTTTCTCCGAATGACGATGAAAAGCTCTTTAAGAGTCCTATCACTATAGAAATTGTAACTATTTCCACACCGAGAACAAGCGCACTCTTCATTTCATACAGGAATAAATCTTTTACTCCTTCTATGACAGCCTCCGTATTAAAAAGCGGCTCCCCCGCAAGTATGCTGTTTATAATGCTTTCGGCACTTACTCCAGAAAATGTACTGTAAATACTGCCGTCATCCAGTACTTCCTCAAGTTCGGAAAGATCAAACTCCGCAAGCTGTTCTTTTATTATATCTTTATAATCCATACCCACCTCATAATACGCTGTTTATAAGCTCTATAATCGCAACCAGAATAGGAATGGAAAGGTAAAATATGATTATCTTACCCGCCAATTCAAGCTTTGAGCCTATCGCACTTTCTCCCGCATCTTTGCACAGCTGAGAAGTAAAATCCGTAAGATACGCCACTGCAAGCACTTTTATGAGAATCGGAAAAAATGTTTTTCCGTATGTCACCTGTGAATATATCCCGCTTAAAAATTCAAATACAATGCGCAGCTTTCCCACAGCCAGAAAAAAGATAATAATAACAGTCGTAATAACAATATAAACCGTAAATTCCGGTTTAACACTCTTTATCAGGCCCGATACGATTACCCCGGTAATCGCAACTGCCGTTATCCTTAGAATATCCAGTTCCATAAAGCACCTATAAACCAAAAAGTGAGCGCAGAGTATCAAACAGCTCGGCTATCATCTGTACAACAAGGATTATAACTATCACTATTCCCGCAAGAGTAGTCATAAGCGCCTGATCTTCACGCCCCGCCCTTGTAAGTATTTGTGAAAGTACAGCCACAGCAATACCTATGGCCGCAATTTTAAAGATAATATCAACATCAAAATTCATATTTGCCCCCTTATACAAGTAAAATCACTATGGTTACACCGGCAGTAAATCCCAGGCTGACATACATTTTTCCCTTTACCGCTTTTTCATTTTCTGCCGACGAAAGAAGTGCTCTGAATTCGGAAAGTGCAAGATCAAATATTTTTTCCTGACCGCTTATACCACAATTCCCCAGTTCGCATCCAAGTTCTTTTACGGCATTTATATCATCATGCGTAAGGCATTTCTGAGTGTAGATATCATCTGTGGCGGCGGTCCAGCAATCCTTAAGAGAAATACCATCTCCCGCTTCGTATATTTCAGACACGCGGCTGAAAAAAAGTCCCGAAAGTGTACTTTCATCCGACATCCGCAAAATCAATTCGGGAAGGCTTTCTCTCCTGTATGACATCTCTATTTTCATTTTTTCCGCTGCTTGTATCAAATCCGAAAGTATATCCGTTCTCTCTTTATACCGCATAGCTTTGAGTATGCCGCATATGCCGCAGCCCATTATCGTTATAAGCGATGCCATTATCTTAATCATAAGCGCAGTTTGTTCTCCCTTCATTTATGTGTATTATCTGTCTTACACTGCCTATTTGCGGTCTGTTTCCGAGAAATACTATATTTTTAAAAATCCCCTTTTCTATAAGATGTGAAATCCTGCTTTCCGCTATATCTCTCCTTCCCGCACCATGAACAGTTGCTATTATGCTTATACCTGCAAGAAGAACACTCTCTATCGCTTCTATATCCTCCTCTTTTCCAATTTCATCCGTTACTATTACATCAGGTCCCATAGAGCGGAGCAGCATAAGCATTCCCTCTGCCTTAGGACATGCATCCATCACATCTGTATTGGCCCCTATATCAAATGAAGGCATACCGTCCCTCATCCCTGCTATTTCGGAGCGTTCGTCACATACTCCTACTACGTATCCTCTGTTGCTTAATGTACGTACAATATCGCGTACGAGCGTAGTTTTTCCGCATCTCGGAGGTGATACTATAAGTGTACTTTCAATTCTCCCATCGGCCGCTGTAATCTTATCTGCAAGCCCCTCTGCGATTCCCGGAAATTCACGCGCATGACGTATATTTACCGATGAAATATTGCGCATCAAATGTACCTTTCCGTTTTCGGCAACAATATGTCCGCAGATACCGACACGATGTCCTCCGGACAAAGTAATATAGCCGTTTTTCATCTCGTCTTCATAGGCGTAGTATGAGTAGTTAATAAATTTATTTATACATTCGTTAATTATTTCTTTATCACAAATTGCTTTTCCTACTGCTGTTTTTTCAACCTGTCCT
>JAAWDW010000067.1 GCA_022793975.1 Bacillota bacterium | reverse complement strand
GTGTTGCGAAAGCAGATCTCGGAAAGGAAAATCTTGCAGCGCTCGAAAAAGGACTGCCGAATCTCCTTCAGCATGTAGAAAATATTACGAAAGTTTACGGACTTCCTGCGGTAGTAGCGATAAACGCATTTCCAACTGATACAAAAGCAGAACTTGATCTTGTTGAGACCAAATGCAGAGAACTTGGTGTAAATGTCGCTCTTTCTGAAGTATGGGCCAAAGGCGGCAGCGGCGGTATTGCACTTGCAAATGAAGTAGTGCGTCTCTGTGAAGAGAAAAACGGTTTCAGATTTGCTTATGAAGATGATCTTACAATAGAAGAAAAGATTGAAGCAATAGCCGTAAAAATATACAGAGCCGATGGCATAAATATTTTACCTGCGGCCAAGAAACAAATAGATAAACTTGAAGAGCTCGGTTTTGGAAAAATGCCTGTATGTATGGCGAAAACGCAGTACAGCTTTTCAGATGATGCATCGCTTCTTGGCGCTCCGCGCGGCTTTACGGTAACGATAAGAAACATCAAAGTTTCTGCGGGAGCAGGATTTATAGTAGCGCTTACGGGCGATATTATGACGATGCCGGGACTGCCTAAAGTGCCGGCTGCAGAGCGTATAGATGTGGATGAAACCGGAAAAATTACGGGATTGTTTTAAAGATTGCATATAAAATTTGTATAAATAACGGAAAATTGAACATAAATATCTGCGCAAAAGGAGGATAATTATGGATAATACGCATTTAAGGAAACTGCTCAGAGACGTCGCAGAAGGAAACTTAACACCTGAAGAGGCGGAAAAAATTCTGCAGACTCTTCCTTTTGAAGACCTTGATTTCGTGAATATCGATAATCACAGAAGTCTGCGTACCGGTTATCCGGAAGTGGTATTCTGCCAGAGCAAAACGCCAGAGCAGGTAGGTATTATTATGGCAAGACTTTCCCTCAGTAACAACGCGATTTTGGGAACAAGAGCCGATTATGAACAGTACGAAGCGGTATGTGCTCATCTCGACCGTGAGGGTGCGCCGGACGCGGAAGCAGTTTATCACGAAGATGCCCGTATAATTGTGGTGCAGCGACCGCTTGACGAATCGGAACTCTATGCTATTTCCTCACGCAAGACTATTGCGGTGGTAACGGCGGGAACGGCAGATATACCGGTAGCGGAAGAAGCCGCCATAACAGCAGAGACTCTGGGCAATGCTGTTGAAAGGATCTATGATGTCGGCGTTGCCGGAATACACAGACTGTTTGCAAATCTTGAAAAGATAAGAGAAGCAAATGTAGTTATTGTCGTGGCAGGAATGGAGGGTGCGCTTGCAAGTGTAGTCGGAGGTCTTATAGATAAACCTGTTATTGCCGTGCCGACAAGTATCGGCTACGGAGCAAATCTCGGAGGACTGTCGGCGCTTCTTTCGATGCTTAACAGCTGTGCCAATGGGGTAGGAATTGTTAATATTGATAACGGCTTTGGTGCGGGGTACCTCGCATCATCAATAAACAGAATAAATACGGAGGATTAAAAACTATATAAATTTTCAAAAATATGTTGGACGAAATCAGGCATAAAGTATTTAATGCAAAATTAGTCTTATTTATATCAAATAATAAGAAAATTTTTAAAGGAAATGACAGCTTTGCCTCATTTAAGTTCAAATAATTTATCGGTAAAGTTTGAACCGGGAGTAATTTTATGAATAGACGCAGCAATCAACACAGTAATAAATACAGTACACTGGAAGAATTATATAGGGAAAACAGAAATCTTGTTTATGTATTTTTGTCGGATATTGTGGAAGATGAATCACTTAAAGACGATTTGGCATCGGCAGTCTGGGTAAAAGTATTTAACAGAAGCGAAATGTTTCTCGGCATGAACAAAACTTGGGTCAAGAATTACATAAGAGTAATGGTCAGAAATGCGGCAAGTGATTATATCAAGGCAGAAAGACGCGAAAGAGAAGTGATAACCGAAACAATGATTTTATTTGACAGGATCACGGAACATTCTGCTGAAGATACGGCGCTCTTTGTAGACGATGAAGTGTACTTGGAAAGAGCATGCAGCATATTGACTAAGGAAGAAAAAGAACTCATTCAGATGAGATTTGCATATAAGATGAGTGCAAGAGAAGTCGGAAATCTGCTTGAAATATCTGAAGACACAGTTAGAGTGAGGCAGTTTAGAACACTCAGAAAACTGAAAAACGAGATAATCAGGCTTAAGAAAGAGAATGAGTAGAAGGGAGAGTTTTGTTATGAGAGACAAAGATTTTAAAGACGATATTTTAAATAATGAGATTCTGCCGGAATCATTTATAGAGAAGATCGCAGATATAATTGATGATGAACTTAATATTGAGATAGCAGAATGCGAAAAAGCGGACGCAGACATACCTAAAGAACATGACAAGATACTTCTTGAAATGGCTCGTGAATATGATGCGAAAATGAGAAGGACCGTGCACAGAAGAAAAGGCAAAAGGGCGCTTAGAATTGCAGCTGTAATCGCCGTGGTGATAATGGGCTTGGGCAGTATAGGCATAAGCGCATCGGAAGCATTCCGCATGCGAGTATTCAGTCTGTTTGAGAACAAGGAAGACGGCGCAGTCGTGTTCAGAAACGATACAGAGTACGAACTGCTCAGCGGCTGGAGCGATTATTGGTATCCTGAGTATTTGCCGGATGGGTATTATTTGCTTACGGCTGAGGAAAGTAATAATATGGGTAAATTTATGCTATTTAAATCAGTAAATAATGATGAAATTAGAATGTATGAATCAACTAGTGATAATGCTTTTTCAGTAGATAGTGATACAAATGTATATGAGAAAATATATATAAATTCCGAGGAGGCTTATATTTTTCAAGATATAGAAGATAATATAGGAT
>JAAWDW010000066.1 GCA_022793975.1 Bacillota bacterium | reverse complement strand
TCTATCCTGAAGAGTTCTTTCATACGTTCAACATTTTTTTCGTAAAGCGCTCTGTTTTCCGCGCTGTCAAGATCGCCGAAATACTGACTCACATATGAGAACTGTCCTTTGCTGAGCGCAAACGAATTTTTAAGCTGGCCTCCTGCCGCAAGTATCATAAGCGATTTGTCTATGTCTTTTTTACTATCAGTATTTCTTTTTTCTCCTTCTGCTTCCTCATCTGTATCAGCATCCGCTATAAAAAGCGGCACCGGTGCATATCCTTTGCTTCTTCTTATCATCTGCGGCTGACCGTCTATAACCCGCACTACCGAATCATCAACGCGCACTCTTATATCTCTTTCATTATAGAGACATGCGGCAATAAGAGGCTTCCTGCTCATCATCAAAAACATCTCTTCATCATCTTTTATTATCGGCATATCCGACAAATTCGCACTTGTCACTATAAGCGGTCTGCCATACATTTTTAAAAGCATATACTGGGCACCCATACTCGGAAGAAATGAGCCTATAAAACGGCTTTTTTCTATATCCGACAGATCGGGACGGCTGTCCGTCCGCACATTGCCAAGTCCACACGTTTTTGTGTCAAGGTCGCCAACAAACTTTGAGTCCTTCCATCCGAGAGCTGATATAATCTCTTCCGGACTTTTATGTTCAAGCAGGATTATCGGCTTGGCCGAAGATTTTATAAGATTTTCCTCCTCTTTGCTCATACGGCAGAACTTTTTTACTTCATCCGTATCACGGAACATCACCGCAAACGGTTTCTGTTCTCTCATTTTAATCTCGCGCAGCGACTTTACCGCCTGCGCAGAAAACGGATCTGCTATCAGGTTATATCCACCGACGCCTTTCATCGCCAGCACTTTTCCTTGATGCAAAAGTTCACATACTGCAGCAAGAATGCCTTCATCATCTTTCGTTATCTCTTCGTCAGATCCGTTCACTCTAAACCGCAAATACGGACCGCATTCATGACATGAAATAGTCTGTGCGTGATAACGTCTGTCATTTCTGTCGGTATACTCACCCTCACAAAACTCACACATAGGCCAATCTATCATAGCCGTATTTTCCCTGTCATACGGTATTCTGTCTATAACTGTATATCTCGGTCCGCACACCATACAGCTTATAAAAGGATGCCTATACCGGGGATTTTTTTCATCTTCCAGTTCCGCAAGGCAGTCTGGACATATCGAAAGATCCGCCGGAATCATTGCCGCTTCATCATCTCCCGCGTCGCTTCTTAATATAGTAAAGGAATCAAACTCACGGAATCCTCCGTCATTTTCTCTTCCCAGCACTTCTCTTTTAATATGAACAATTTCCGCAGGTGCCGGCTTTTCCCTCTTTATCGCTTCCACAAATGCGTCTATACGCTCCTTCGTATCCGTAACGATAATATCTACAAGACCGCCTATATTGAGAACTTCGCCTTTTATTCCATATTTATCCGCACACTTAGCAACAAAGGGCCGAAACCCGACTCCTTGTACTATTCCCCATAATTTAATTTTTTCAGTAATTCTCGCATTCATATGCATTTTGTCCTCTTGATTTTATTCATACCTTCTGCATACAGCTTCTTATATCATCGTTAACCGTAATAGTCTATGATAATAGTCTATGGTTACTCGTGGTGGTGATGTGCATCGTCTCCGTGCTCATGATGATGCTCATGCATATCGAGAGATGCCGCTCTTCCCTCCAGCCAGGCTGCAACTTCCGCATAGCCCTCTCCCGTCTTTCCCGACACTTTGAAAACAGGTGCCGTCTTATTGAGAGCACGCACACCTTTCATAAAAAACTCTTCGTCAAAATCCAGATATGGTATTAAATCCACTTTATTGAGCAGTATTATATCCGCCTTTTCAAAAGCAAGCGGATATTTATAAGGCTTATCGCTTCCTTCCGTTACTGTTGAAATAAGCATCAGCACATGTTCTCCTATAGTAAACTCAGCCGGACAAACAAGATTACCGATATTCTCAATAAAAAGAATTCCGCGCTCCTTATCTTCAAGATCAAAATCTATTTCATCTACTTTATGATCTATCATCGGCGCATCCAGATGACAAGCTCCGAACGTATTTATCTGATATGCCGCAATTCCCAGCGAATTAAGATCTTTCGTATCGAGATCAGACTCTATATCTCCTTCAATAACAAACGGTTTTGCCGTCTGCAGCCGCTCTATTATATTTTTAAGAGTTGTAGTCTTGCCTACTCCCGGCGCTCCCATCTCATTCACTATCAGCACTCCGTGAGCACCCATATGCTCTCTTACATGATCTGCAATATGGTCATTCTCATCCATTATGTTTTCCATTACATTCAATTTTCTTATATCGTGCATATCCGCCTCCGTTACTTTATAATTCCGCAGTTTTGTCTATATGATTTATGTTTCCGTTCTGCTGTTCAACTTCAATTTCTTCTATATAAAATTCTTTACCGATTTCCGTCGGCTCTCCGTCAGTGCCGCATTCAGGACAGGCAAAAGACATCGGTGCCCGTTCAAAAAGCTCGCCGCAGGCAGGACATTTAAGTTTAGGCTTTACACGCTTTATCGTGAGCTTCGCCCCTTCGCAAGGTGTTCCTTCACTTATAATATCAAAATACATCTGAATAGATTCTCCCACACAGCCCGAATAATCGCCCACGACAAGGCTCACATTTACGACCTTGTCCGCTTTTGCTTCTCTGCAGTGCTCTGTGCATATCTTTATTATCTGCTCCGTAATCGGATATTCGTGCATACAAATTACCGTCCCGTTATTTATTCCATATTATATTATTATACTTCTTTTTGTTTTTTCAATCAAGAAAATAAAGCTTAGAGCTTTTTTATCATATCTTCAGTAAACGGAATACTTTTAGCCGTCATTTCTATCCACGCCGGGCGGAACCCACATTTCACCGCGTTGCGCACAGACTTTAAATTAGACCAGGCCGCACAGTAAAACGGCACCTTTCCGTTTTTCATAATCTCCAGCGCAAGTCTTGAGGTAAGAACGGATGCAATTCCTTGTCTCCTGTATTCCGGCAGCACATCTATACCTATCTGCCACATATCCGTGCAGTCAGAAGAAGCGCCTGCAAGTCCAATAAGCTTTCCGCCGTCATATGCGCCCATACCGATAATATCAAGTTCTTTTCGCTTTTCTTCAAGTGCGTTCAGCCATGTTCCCGTATACAGCTGCGAAAAATCACTTTGACGCATTATTTTCAGTTCATACGGAAAATCCGTATTTTTTATTTTCTGAGCATATAAATAAAAATACTCTGTATCCGGCAAAAAATATTCCGCCATAAAACATATTCTTAGTCCTTTCTTTTCAAGTTCACAGTTAAGCACATGCATACCCGGCGTTTCAAAGCATCGTTCCTGCGGAAAACGGTTAATATATGAGCATATGATATCTCGGTATTCCTCTTTTACAGACGCTACAATATTGCCTCCGTATGAAACCATACTGCATTCAAATGGTAGCTTTAGATATTTTCTTGCCTTTGTATTTTCTTTAGATAATACAATAACATTTTCGCTGCGCCGAAAATCATTCTCACTACAGTTCATATCAATTGCGGACTGTTTCATTGCGGTTTCCAGTATATATTCATTTGTAAATTTACTATATATCATCTTCCTTTTTCAGCTCCTGTTTTAAGATCATAATCGTACGAAAAGAGCCGTCTCTGCATATAATGCTCTTATCGCCGTAAGTGTTTGCCGTACTCATATAAGATTGATTCCCGTGAATATGAGCGCTGCTTCCGCTGCGCGGTTTTCCTTTTGCATAAAATACACTTTGCGGCAGCATATGTTCGCTCGTCATAAGCGGCAGCGCCCCTTCCGCTGTATATGTACCTGCGCGCCGCTCCGAAACTTTTTCCGTATCAGCAAGCTCCAGCGACGGGATTACCTCGGATACTCCTGTTTTTTTCAGCACCGATACCGTATACTCATTTACGGCATTAAGACCGAATCCTGCTATTACACGGCATCCCGCTTCCGCAAATGCAGAGATCCATCCGACATTTCCTATTACTATTTCACCGCAGCCACTACTTACGACTGCCGCTATTTCGTTAAAACGCTCTCTTATATATGTATCTTCTCTGCCCAGAGTAACATTAGATATATAAGGAATTACCGACAATCTCTCAGTCACATTTACCGCGCCAAAATCCCGTATAAATCTCCGCACTTCAAATTTACCATCCTCACATTTCTCCATATAATCCTTTACAGGAATACAAATACATATATCAGAAAAGTGATCTTTTAATGATTTTAACGCCTCATTTATTTCCGCAAATGTCTCTGCACGCAATGCATGCACATAAATATAAGTACGTTTCAAGTCTACGCTGTCTTCTGTATGTTCTTTGCCGTTTATTTGGCCAAAAATTTTTCCGGTGCCTTGCGGATTATCCCGGAAAGCCTTTAAAGGCACCCGTTTTCCCGCTGCCCGTTTCTTTTCCGTCAAAATCTCAAGAGCATCCCTCCGCATCTTGTTTATCACCGACATAGGAAGCGATATATTTTTATCCGCATCCACTACTATTTCTTTCGCGCAAAATATACTGTCGCCTGTCTTTGCCAGTTGTTCCTTTATACGTTCCGGTGCAACAACTCTGTTAATCGCTTCTTCTGCTTTGCATTCCGACTTTACTCTCACTTCTTCTTTTACTGTCTTTTCTGCCGCTTCTCTATACTCGTTTCTTACTCCTCTGCTTTCACTCGGTATTTCACAAACCGCAAGCTCTGCATACTCCCCTGTCCGCGCCGTAAATCTCATAGAAACCAAAGTTCGTCTTTTTGTCTGCTCTTTTCCGTTCCTGTCAAGCATATATGACAAAGACGCTCTTTCCATAAGCTTCTTGTCCGTTATCTTGTATATCTCATCACCTGCGTTTACCGTACCGCGTATATCCCCTATAATCAAACGCCGCTGCGTTTTCTCAATGTTTCTTTTATTCGCTTTCTTTCCCGAAGAATCCGTTTGCTGCATATCATCACTGCGTACCGCCTCTCTTATATAAGTCACCACATTTCCCGGCATTTCGCTGTTTCGTATTTCTATGCCATCACCGATATTCAAAGTTTCTCTGCTATCGATAACTACTTCTACCAATTCTCCCCTGCCCTGCGTATGTACACGCTTTACTACATATCCGATTTTTATTCCCTGGTGCTTGGGGATATTTCCCGACATCAATTTTTCACCCGGATTTTCATAAAAATATCCTTCCGTAAAACCTCCCCTGTTAAATATCTGATTTAGCGCACGCCTGTCCTCTTCCGAAACAATATAAAACCCGCTTTGCATATAAACATCTATGTATTTTCTGTAAATCGAAACCACGGTTGCTACGTATTCCGGCGATTTCATACGCCCTTCAATTTTCAGCGATGCTATACCACAGTCCGCAAGTTCTCCAATAAAATCTATACTGCATAAGTCTTTGGGACTCAGTTTATACGGATTTAATACGTTCTTTCTTCCTGTTGATGCTTGTCTTTCATCAATATCAAAATACGGAAGTCTGCACGGCTGTGCGCACGCACCTCGATTGCCGCTTCTGCCGCCTCGTAATCTGCTCATCTGGCACTGCCCTGAAAAGCAGAAGCAAAGAGCTCCGTGTACAAACACTTCAAGCTCTGTTCCCAGATTTTTTTCCTCTATTGCTGACCGTATTTCTTTCATATCGCTAAGCGGTACCTCACGTGCAAGTACCACACGCTCAAATCCAAGCCGTACGGCGGCAATCACACCCTCTTTGTTATATACCGTTCCCTGCGTTGAAAAATGCAGCGGAAAATCAGGCATACATTCACGGACAAGTGTCGCAAATCCGAGATCCTGTATAATAAGTGCATCAATGCCGATCTCATAAAGAAACCCTGCATATTCGAGAGCATCATTTATTTCATCATCGAATATTAGAGTATTCATTGTCACATACAGTTTTACACCACGCAAATGGCAGTATTCCGCCGCTTCCTTCATTTCTTCGCTGCTGAAGTTGCCGGCACCGGCACGCGCACTAAATTTTTTTCCGCCGACATAAACAGCATCCGCACCGCTGTTTACCGCAGCGCGCATATGAGCCGGCGTACCGGCAGGCGCAAGAAGTTCCGTCTTGCTTTTTAATATCCTGTCTTCACATAAATTGTTTTTCATTTTTCCGCCCATTCCGGTTTAAAATTCTTCTTTGTATATAATACTATCATTAAAGGGAGGGCGCAAGCTATGAATAAAATAAAAGAATATCTGCAAAACGAAAAGGCGCCCGCCGCTACTCTGTTTATAGCATTAAACGCCGCCGTTCTCTATATTCTTTACTTTATAATCAAAAATATAGGGCATATTCTCGATTATATGCAAAGCCTGTTTGCCGGTCTTTTTTCGGCATTTTCGCCGCTTTTTACAGGTATAGTCATCGCTTATCTTATATCACCTCTTGTCAGCTTTATAGACATAAAACTCACAAGGCGATTCTGTTTTACACCCGAAAACGACCCGATAAAGCGCGAACGAATATATAAGCGCTGCTATCTTATCAGCACTTTGCTCACGATAATTATAATTTTCTCTGCCGTCTCTGCACTTATATATACCTTTGCTGTTTTAATCGCAGGCAGCCTCAATGTAGGCAGTTTCAGCGAAATGCTCTCTGCTGTATACAGTTATTTTACTACTGTAAAAAGCACTGTTTCGGATTATATTTCGAGCTTGCCCGAAGGCAGTATAAAAGAAACGGCGGCTGCTTTATATAATTATGTATATTCCCGCCTTTTCCGCGGTTTATCTGGAGTGAGCCTCATTGAAAACCTATCACAGATAGGGAGTGGATTACTTAATTTGGGACTTGGATTTATCGTTAGCATATACCTTTTAAAAGACAAATCTTTCTTTAAGCATGTATGGAGAAAGCTGCTGCACATACTGCTGCCTCAGAAACAAAACGCTGTATTTACCGAACTTCTCCACGACATAGACGGAGTACTCTCGATGTTTATACGCGGTGCTGTTATAGATGCACTCATAGTCGCACTGCTTTCTTCAATCGCGCTTTCGCTTTACGGTCTTCCACTAGCCGTATTTGTCGGCTGTTTTGCCGGCATTACAAATATAATTCCTTATTTTGGCCCCATACTTGGTATGATACCGGCTTTTGCAGCCGGCGCACTGACAGAAGGTGCCGGTTTCGGCGCCGGCGCTGTTATCATCCTTTTCATCGTGCAGCAATTCGACTGCAATTTCATATATCCCAAGGTCGTGGGTAGCACCACCGGACTTCATCCGCTTTTCATACTTCTTTCGGTAAGCGTTATGGGATATTACGGCGGAATAACTTATATGATCCTCGCTGTTCCCCTCGCCGGCATCATAAGCACACTGATAACAAAATTCACTTCCTCTTAACATTTCATAGCTGCTCACCTAAAAGCGCAGCAGCCCCTATTCTACAGATATGTACACAGCTTCCGCAGCCTATGCATAAGCTTTCATCTTTAGCGGAAATGGGATGATATCCGTTTGCATTCACTTCATTCATATTAATTTCCAGTCTCTTCTGCGGACATACAAAAACACAGACGCCGCAGCCTATGCAGGCATCCGCATTGAATACTGCTTTATTATAATTTCCCGATTTTCCGCGCTTTGCTCCGCTTGTTCTATTTTCCCCCGTTTTCTTATTAACCGTGTCCATTTTCTTCCCTCTTTCTCACAATTATAATATCCGACATACTGAAAAGCGTCAATCCGCCCTCGCTTTGCAAATAACTACATATTTCGACGTCTTACACATATTTTTGTGTTAATTTGCTGTTTTTTATTGCAAAACACAAACTTATTTGCTACTATAAAAAATGTTGTGTAAACTAATCGGAGGTATGTCATATGTTAAACAACTTTACATCTCAATTAAAAACAGAATTTAAAGGATATAATGCCGCAAGATTTACAAAAGATCTTATGTCCGGAATAACTGTCGCTGCGGTCGCACTGCCGCTTGCTCTGGCATTCGGTGTGAGTTCGGGCGCTGATGCGGCAGCCGGCCTCATAACGGCAATTATCGCCGGCTTCGTGATGAGTCTTCTTGCCGGCGGTTATTATCAAATATCCGGACCAACTGGAGCAATGGCGGCAATTCTTACATCTCTCGTAATAAAATATGGCATAAACGGCGTATTTGTCGCCACATTTTTGGCGGGAGCAATGCTTTTCACTGCGGGAATTTTACATCTGGGAAAACTCACATCGTTTATCCCCGCACCTGTCATTACGGGATTTACTTCCGGAATCGCAGTAATAATCGCACTTGGTCAGATCGATAACTTCTTCGGCACGGTAAGCAAAGGAAGTTCTGCCGTCGGAAAACTTCTAAGCTATGCATCGCTTGGATTTAAGCCCGATCTTATATCAGTAGGAATAGGTGCCTTTGTTGTTATTTTTATGATCGTTTTCCCGAAAAAATTAAACGCTATCATTCCTGCGTCTCTGCTCAGCATAATAATTACCACTGCTGTCTGCATATTTGCAGATCTTGATGCCGCATCCGTAGGTACCATTCCGCAGACTCTTCTTCCGGAAAACAGTATGAAACTTTCGGTACTTACTTTTTCAAATATCTCGCATCTCATTATGCCCGCATTCAGTATTGCTGCCCTCGGTATGATAGAAAGTCTGCTCTGCGGTGCCAGTGCCGGTCAGATGACAGGAGTGCGTTTAAACAGTAATCAGGAACTCATCGCTCAAGGAGTCGGAAACATGCTGCTTCCTTTTTTCGGCGGCATTCCTGCGACAGCGGCCATTGCGCGTACAAGTGTGGCCATACGCTCCGGCGCACAGACGAGACTGACCGGTGTATTTCATTCCGCCGGTCTCTTGATATCAATGTTTCTGCTTGCTCCTATTATGTCAAAAATCCCTATGGCAGCGCTTGCCGGCGTGCTGATGGTCACAGCTTGGCGTATGAACGACTGGGAAGATATAAAATACATATTCTCACATAAATTTAAAGGGGCAATGATCGAATTCACAGCTACAATGCTCGCAACTATCATATTTGACCTCACCGTTGCCATAGCTATCGGTGTACTCATCGGTCTTATAGTGCTTGTCCTCAGACTTTCATTCATTGAAATAAATTACGAAAAAGTCGATTTATCCAAACTCCATATAAACGATGAAAAACTCATTGAGCGTTACAGTAATGCGATGGTTGCTTATATAACAGGCCCTATGATCTTTGCAAATACTCAGAATATCGCCGATATCGAAATGCATATAGGCGGTGCGGATACGCTGTTTCTATCTATGCGCGGCGTATCAAACATCGATATATCGTGTGCACAGACACTGCGTTCACTGATCGAGTCGCTGCGCGAGCGTGGTATCGATGTCGCGCTCTGCGGTCTGCCGACAAAAGCTTACAAAATGATTGAACGTACAGAACTTGACAAATTCATAGGCGAAGATAACTTCTACTGGAGTGTGGCAAGTGCCCTCTGCACAAACCGCCCTCTGCCGGAATGCCGAAAACACAGTGCATAAAACATCTCGTCTTTATTTTTTCTATACAGTATATACAGAAAGACATAAAAATTAAAAGCAAAATTTTATACAATACGCATCTGCGCATCAAATGCAGTTATCAAGTAAAAAAGCGTGTACCCTAACGAGAAAGTACGCGCTTTTTTTATTGCTTTATATAATTTTAATCTATATTTTTCTAACTATACACTATGCTCATTTATAGTTTTAACGCTTATTCGAATTTCTCCAGATTTTCTGTGCTTCAGCCGCCTTTATAAGCTCGTCTCTGTGCTGCGGATGAGCAAGTCCGATAAGCATTTCCGTTCTCTCCCAAGCCGAACGTCCGGCAAGATTGGCAATACCGTACTCAGTTACGAGATAAAACGCCTGACTTCTTGGATCTGTTACTATTGAACCATCGGAGAATGTCGGCTTAAATCTCGACTGCAGATTCCCCTGTTTATCCGTGAACGACGAAGTCATACAGATAAACGCCTTGCCTCCTTTTGACTGGAACGCCCCCGTCAGGAAGTCAAGCTGACCGCCGGTACCACTTATGTGTCTTGTACCGCCACTCTCCGCGCAGATCTGTCCGTAAAGATCAACAGCTATGCAGTTATTGATCGATACAAAGTTATCGTGCTGCTTGATTACATCAGGATCATTGATGTACGAAATCGGAGCCGTAACAACGCCCGGATTTTCATTTGCCCAGTCGTAAAGATCCTGCGAACCGATAGCAAATCCGAACATACCCTTATACCTGTTTATCGTCTTTTTCTTATTGGTGATTCTTCCCGCTTTGTACATATCAAGATATGCATCTACAAGCATCTCCGTATGCATACCGAGGTCTTTTAAGTCCGACTTGGCAATCATCTGCCCGATAGCGTTTGGCATACCGCCGATACCGAGCTGAATTGTCGAACCGTCAACAAGCTGCTCAACAACAATCTTAGCGATAGCCTGATCTACATCGGTCGCAGCAGGGCTTGCAAGTGTAGGCAGCGGATCGTGCGCGCCCTCTACTATCATATCAACTTCCGATATGTGAATAAGTTCATCAAATCCGCCGTACACACGCGGCAGAGCTTCATTTATTTCAAGAATTATAATGTCCGCTTTGTCGAGAGTCTCTCTGGCAATCGAATTATTCACGGAAAAATTGAAATATCCGTGATCGTCCATCGGCGGTACAGCCATCATCGCTACATTTACATCGAGATACTTTGTGTAGTAAGGACCTACATTTCTGTAAATCATCGGTATGTAATTACAGAGACCCCTATCACAGAGTTTTCTCTCGTATCCCGAACAGTGCCAACTGTTATAGATGAAATGCTCCCTTTCCGGATCGCATTCAACTGCCTGTATCGGCTGCATGATGAGATGACCTCTGATTTTTACATCTTCAAGTTCATCTTTTCTCTTTGCAAGTGCTGCATCAAGCAACTGCGGAAAAGCAAGACCCACCGAATAATCTACCCAGTCTCCGCTCTTGACTGTCTTTACCGCTTCGTCTGCTGTACGAAGTTTATCCTTATATTCTGCTTTGAAATCCATTTATCTGTTCTCCTTATTTAATGTAACTAAACTAAATTGTACATACTCGTACAATTATATAATATATGGAACTTGCCTCTTTCGTCAATAGCTTTGACGATTTTTTAACAAAAAGTGCGCCGGCAAAATGCCGGCGCATATTTTCATATTTCTCTATATTTTACTATACAAGACTTATGCTTCTACGATGTCCATAACATCGATCTTGTCAGCAAAGTGAAGTGTAGCTTCTGTTCTCTTCTGC
>JAAWDW010000065.1 GCA_022793975.1 Bacillota bacterium | reverse complement strand
GGGTATCGATTAAGCTTGAAGGGGAAAGAGGACTCGTATTTGACAATGTTCTCATTCGTGCCAGCGATAGATTTAAGGCAGAATGTCATCTTGACACTGATGAAGGAAATGCAGCAGGATGCGGTCCTGATGCAGTATGTGAGATTGTAAAGGTTTGGTAAGATTCACTTATATTATATATGAAATGAAAAGCGGGCTTCACATTGAAGCCCGCTTTAATTTTAAAAAGTATATTTTTTGGACATTGCAAATTTGAAATTAAATATGCAAATGCAGGCACGATCACTTAGGTCCTGATTCACAGTTCGCTTTGCCTGCACTTGTATATTTATGCTGTATTTAAAAATCTATAAGAATTTAATGTTGGAAATAAAAAAAGTGGATACGAGATATGCCAGTCCCGATATTACGCATGTGAATGCAATGACTTTTGATTTAACTTTTGATTCTTTTTCGAATACCGCCATTGAGATTATCCACGAGAGTACGAGCGCGACAAGTGCAATGACAGTGGTGTGATTTATTGTTCCCGCATAACCGCCGCAGATAAAACAGAGCACATAACAGACAATAGTTATAACCGTTACTGTAATTATATATTTGAGCGCACCGCCGCGCTTGAAGATGACAGGCATAAGCAGTGCCGCCCAGATGACGCCGATAATGATACATTTTAATATATTTATGAGTATGTACATATATATACCTCTTTTCTTTTGATTCGTTTCGGGCCTGAGCCGGGCACGCATAATGCGCGGCAAAAGCCAATAGCATTATTATAGACAGTTTCTGCACGATTTTCAAGATAAATGTTTAGGTGCAATTGACGGTGTTGTATATATTGTGTATAATTATGATGTATTAGCAAAAAAACACAATATAGAGAGGAATGAAATGGCGCAGTTATATTATAGATACAGTACTATGAACGCGGGAAAGTCGATAGAGGTCATAAAAGTGGCACATAATTACGAAGAGAGAAACAAGCGTGTGCTGACGCTTGTACCGGCTGTAGACGACAGATACGGAGTAGGCGTAATCACTTCGAGAGTAGGCATACAGCGTGAAGCAACGATAATAAATGACGATACAAATATTCTGGAGCTTTTTATGCGTGAGGATGCGAAAGAAAAAATAGATTGTGTGCTTATAGACGAATGTCAGTTTCTTAAAAAGCATCACGTGCAGGAACTGGTCGAGATAGTTGACAGTCTTGGCGTACCGGTGCTTGCATACGGACTCAAAAATGATTTTAGAAACGAGCTGTTTGAAGGCTCTTACTATATGCTTGTATATGCGGACAAGATTGAAGAAATAAAGACAATATGCTGGTGCGGACGCAAGGCAACTATGGTTGCAAGAGTTGTGGATGGTAAATTTGTGAAGCAGGGAGAGCAGATTGTAGTTGGTGGCAATGATATGTATGTATCGCTATGCAGGAAACATTATAATGACGGCAGGCTGGCACCTGATGAAGATTAAATGGTGTATGAGGCTATGAATAGGGCAAAGTACATTGCCTGAATGTTCTCGGCATAATGCAGATTGAGGAACAAATAATAAAAATCAGTAAATTTTGATTATGAGAGGAAGAAGCACAAGTGATCAAGGTTATGAATGAACCGGGTGTTATTGCCGACACCGAGATAAAGGGTAGTTTAATTGTGAATGTTCCGGCAGGGCAAGCTGTTATAAATCGTGTTAATATTGACGGTGATTTGATTGTAAAGGCGGCGGGGCGTGTTGATTTTTCCGGCAAGGCAGATAAAATTATCGTTGAAAGCGACAATGCGGATGTTTATGCGATAAGCGGCGAAGCTGAATTTGCGGAAAGTAAGATATTGGGTCAAAATTCCCATATCATTACGAAGAGCTTTGCCGATTATCAGACTGTAGATTGGGAAGAAAAAAGGATGTGCCTTTCTACAGGCATAAATCTTGTGTACACGGTGACGGGTCCTGAGAAGGGTATTCCGATTATACTTATTCATGGTGTATCGGATGCAAGGGTGACTTGGTCTCATCTTGCACCTATGCTTGCGGATAAGGGGTACAGGGTGTATGTGCCTGAATACAGAGGCAATGGTAAGACGGATAAACCGTATGGAGATGATGAAGCTTATTCTGTTTCCGAGCTTACAAAAGACATTATTTCTTTTATGGAGATTTTGAATATAGAAAGTGCTCATTTTGTAGGATATTCGCTCGGTTCGATTATAGCACAGGAATTGAATATTTTACATAAAGAGAAGGTAAAATCTATAACGCTCATAGCATCAGGGGTGAATATACCTGCCGAAAACGAAAATATGGTGTATCTGCTTGAAGGCGATGAGGATTTTAAAGGACTGCTCGGATACGAAGATACACAGAAGTTTCCGGATAGCTTCATAGAAGGATGGGCTGAAAATACAAATCCTGATCCGGATTTGAGAAAGGCAAATCTTGAGCATTTAAGGCAGATGCCGTATTATGTATGGAAAGCGCTTATGCTGAGTCTACTTAAGTTTGATGATACAGAAAGACTGAAAGATATAACGGGCGATGTGCAAGTGATTTGGGGGAGCGAAGATACTGTTTTTCCACGCAGCCAGCAGGAAATTCTGAAACAGGGTCTTGTAAACTGCCGTCTTACATATCACGAGATAGAAGGTGCTGATCATAATACACATTGGGGGAGCGATGAGGCTCTGAACAAAGTGTTCGGATATATATGTGAGTTTATTAAATAGATCATTTGTAATGGAAAATTATGCGGAAGGGCGGCGATTCAAATGACAGATAATAAAGAAAATGCAAACAGCTTAGCAGTGCTTACGGAAAATAAGAGTATGATATCGGATGAAGATATAAAAGGTGACTTGATTGTCGATGTCGCAAGCTGTGAGGCAGTAATTAAGAATGTGAATATTGTCGGCAATTTGGTTGTGAAGAGTGCGGGGCGTGTTGATTTTTCCGGTAAGGCAGATAAAATTATCGTTGAGGGGGACGATACGGATGTTTATGCGATAAGCGGCGAAGCTGAATTTGCAGAAAGTAAGATATTGGGTCAAAATTCCCATATAATTACGAAGAGTTTTGCCGATTATCAGACTGTAGATTGGGCAGAAGGCTCGGTACTGCTGTCGCGTGATTGGGCGCAGGGCGGATTTAAGATGGCGTATGCCGTCTGCGGACCTTTGGACGGAATTCCTGTTATTCTTATTCACGGACTTACGGATGCCAGAGTATCGTGGTCTCAGGCAGCCCCACTGCTTGCGGCAAAAGGTTTAAGAGTGTATGTTCCCGAATACAAGGGGAACGGCAAGACGGATAAGCCATACGGGCAAGATGATGCGTATTCGGTCAGAGAACTCACTAAGGATATTGTTGAATTTATGGATGTGCTTGGAATAGAAAGTGCAAATATTGTCGGTCATTCACTGGGCTCGATTATAGCACAGGAGATGAATATTTCATATAAGGACAGGGTAAGGACATCGACTCTCATCGCAAGCGGTGTGAGATTGGACACTGAAACTGAGACGATGGACTGGTTTGTGAATGGTGACGGAGAAGATTTCAAGGGTATTTTTGCCTATGAAGATACGCAAAAACTTCCGGAAAGCTTTATAAAGGCGTGGGGAGATACTTCCAATCCGGATCCGGATTTCCGAATGGCAAATTTTGAGCAGTTGAGGCAGGTGCCTTATTATGCGTGGAAAGCACTTACCAAAAATCTGCTTAAATTTGATAATACGGAAAGGCTTGGAAAAATTACGGGCGACGTGCAGATTATCTGGGGCAGTGAGGATGGTGTTTTTCCGAGAGAGCAGCAAGAGGCACTGCTTGCGGGAATGATAAATGCAAATGTTGTTTTCCGCATAATGAAAGGTGCGGATCACAGTACGCATTGGTGCGGCTACGAGGTGCTGAATGCAATTGTTTCTTATATAGCCGGGTTTGCAAAATGATTATAAGACAATACAGAGAGAATGACTGTCGTGCGCTTGCAGAATTGTTCTATAACACGGTGCATACTGTATGTGCAGATGATTATACGACAGAGCAGCTTGATGCGTGGGCTTCGGGCGATGTGGATTTTGACGAATGGAACAGTTCGCTCTCTTCTCATTACAGTCTCGTTGCGCTTGAGGATGGGATTGTCGTTGGTTTTGGTGATATTGCTGCCGGCAGCAATGAAGTCTCAGGCAGTATGTGCGGTGCTTATCTGGACAGACTGTATGTTCATAAAGATTATCAGAAAAAAGGAATTGCTTCCTCACTGTGTGATGCGCTTGAAGAGTATGCTTTTGTGAGACTTGCGGAGTACAGCGGAAACGGGCATGAACCGATGCTGAAAATTGTTACGCATGCTTCGCTGACGGCAAAGCCGTTCTTCGAAAAAAGAGGATATATAGTCGTGAAGAAGCAGGAAGTGCTGAAAAACAATGTGACACTCACCAATTTTGTAATGGAAAAAACCGAGAATAAAAGGCATTTTTATTCGGCGTCCTGCCCCTGATAAATGTCTCGCTCCGCCATTTTTCTGTGGATTTCGTTGAGAATTGTGCGTTTCTTATAGCTCCATTCGGGAGCGATGAGGATAGGACGCGGGGCATCTGCCGTCATACGGTGTATGGTGATATCGCGCGGAATAATTTTAAGAGCTTCGATTACAAGATCGGTGTACTCGTCAATGCTCGTGAACGGCACATAGTCAGGACAGAGATGCTCCATCTGTGAGCCGCGGACGATATTGAGCATATGCAGCTTGATGCCGAAAATATGATTGCGGCATCCTGTGGAAGAACTATGATTGCTGCGGCATACATGGCGCACTGAGGCAAGCATCTCTTCCTGTGTTTCGGGAATTACGCTTCCATCTTCACGAATTTCTTTCGGCAGACCGAATATCAGGTGCGTGACTGTTCTTATGCCGAGCTTGGCAAGACGGTCAATTGCCTCATCGTATACAGCGAGAGAGTGGCAGCGGTTTATTGTGCGGCCTGTTTTATCATGCATACTCTGAAGTCCGAGTTCGACCCATAAAAATGTTTTCTGCGAAAGCTCATAAAGAAGTTCATATATTTCATCGTTCAGACAGTCGGGCCTTGTAGCTATCGCAAGCCCGATGATTTCAGGATTTGAGTTTGGGCAGGATGCAGTGCAGGTATCTGTATACGCGGCAGCCGTTGCAGGATCTGCTATGCAGATAGAGGAAGAAAACTTTTTATCACTACTGCCGTCGCAAAGATCAAGTCCGTAATTGAGAGCTGACGTAAATTTTTCACGAAGCTCGGAGACCGGTGCATATGTGTTTGTATGATTCTGAAAATACGCTATGTATTTTGCACGTGGCCACTTTGCAGACATAAGCTTTATCTGTTCAGGAATGCTGCCGGCGAATTCACCGCTGCCGTCTGAGGAGCAAAATATACAGCCGCCACGACCTTTGCTCCCGTCTCTGTTAGGGCATGTGAAGCCGCCGTCAAGTGCAAGTTTTACAACTTTTTCGCCGAACATATCTTTGAGATATCCGCTTATCATATTTATTCTCTGTATGCTGTTCCCCTGCGCACCGCTTCCCGATTCGCCTCCGAAACACTTTTCATATCTTTTTCTTGCCATAATAACCTCTTAAAACTGTAGAAAAATAGATAGTTTTTTAATTTTATTTGTTATCAGTCGATGCCAAATTCTTTGGCGTATTTAATTACTCCGGAAACACGGGGAGCATCTTTTTTTATTTTGCAGACCATGAAATTTTTACTCGGAACATCAAAAGGCGGCATTATACCAAACTTGAATGCCGGTAAATATCCTGCTTTCGGATAATATTTTTCACTCCCTAGTACAACCGAATATCCGTATCCCAGTTCAGCGGCAATTTTATGTCCCTCTTTGATTAAGCCGCTTCCGATGCCTTTTCTTTGATATTGGGGATGAACGGACAGCGGAGCC
>JAAWDW010000064.1 GCA_022793975.1 Bacillota bacterium | reverse complement strand
GGTGCAAATGTAAGTCCCGATTTACGGCCTTCCTGAAGTTCTTCAAGTACGGTAAATGAAAAATTATCAAGTCTGAGAGAAGGCAGTGAAATAGAGAAGTTTTCCTCTCTGCATTTATCTATAAGGCTGAGTATCAGCGGTTTGAACTGTGAATAATCACTTGTTGAAAGTGACAGCAGTGAAAGTTCATCATTTCCCGAATATGTGAGCTGTCCGAGAGCTATATCTTCTGCAGTCTCTGCGCTTCTTTCACGTATCGGCCTGTATATCATACCGGCCTGGCAGAATCTGCATCCGCGAGTGCATCCGCGCATCGTTTCCACGACAGCTCTGTCATGAACGGTTTCGATGAGCGGTACAAGTATTTCTTTTGGGAAAAATGCGTGGTCGATGTCGTCTATGATGCAGCGTGTCACTGTATCCGGAGCACCGGCGTAAAGCTTTTTAATTTCTTTTACAGTGCCGTCTTCATTATATATAGGTTCGTAAAATCTAGGCACATATATTCCTGTAATGTTGCATATGGACTTGAGAAATTCTTCTTTAGTGCCGCCTGTTTTTTTAAATTCACCCCAGCGTCTTACCATTTCGGGAAGCAGTTCTTCACCGTCACCTATCATAAAGAAGTCTATGAAATCAGCGAGCGGTTCGGGATTGCAGGCACAGGGGCCGCCTGCACAGACAATGGGCATATCATCGCCGCGCTCGGATGCAAGCACGGGAATGCCGCCGAGATCGAGCATATTTAAAATATTGGTGAACGACATCTCATATTGAAGCGTAAAACCTATCATATCCATTTCAGCTATGGGCGTCTTTGTTTCAAGTGTGAAAAGAGGTATATTTCTTTCACGCATAAGTTTTTCCATATCAATTCCTGGCGCAAAAATGCGTTCACAACTTAAGTTTTCCTCCTTGTTTACGACATAATACAAAATCTGAAGTCCCATATATGACATTCCTATTTCGTATGTGTCAGGGAACGCAAAACAGAAACGGCAGTCTACCGTTTCTTTGTCCTTCACTATTTCACCCATTTCACGGCCTATATATCTGGCCGGCTTCTCCACAAGCTTAAGCAGCTTGTCCAATTCATATTTAATATCCATACTGCCATTTTATCACAAATGGCAGCACTAATCAAAAGAATTAAGAGTGTAATAGAAATCCTTTTTTGAATCTGAACTGTAGCCGCCTATTATTTCACCTTTTTTTACACGTTCGTTTGCTTCAACTTTTACGCTGCTCAGATTACCGTACACACTTTCGGAATCTCCTCCGTGATTTATAACTATATAGTTTCCGATGTCTTCACTCGTTCCTACTTCGCTTACCGTTCCTCCTGCGACAGCGTATACCATAGCCGTTTCTGTAAGCGGCTCTTCATCAATAGGATCTCCGTAGCGGATATCGGCTCCAAGTGTTTCCGCTGCTTTGGATACGGATGCGGGAAGATTTTTTATTGTAGTTTCAACATTATTTTTTAAATTCTTTATTTCACTTATATTATATTCTCTCTGCAACTTTTGATTGATAAAAGCCGATGTGGATACAGCAGCTTGGTTTTGACTGACCGATAAAAACATAAATGTGCAGGCAAATAAAAAACATACGGCGCTTTGATACACTATCTTTTTCATTTTTACGCTCCTTTCATTTGTACATATGTGATATATAAATTTTATTTACATTCAAAATATATTATGCTTTTTCTTTTATTGTAATTGACTATATAAACAATCAATGGTATAGTAAAGTGTATACTTAACACTTAAAATACTACATAATGTATATAAACAAACGGAGGTGAAATGCTTGAACTACGCGGAAATGCTTGATTCAATTATTGCAGAAAGCAATTTATCATTGAGACAGATATCGAAAAGATGCGCGGATCTTGATCTTAGCATCACGCCGTCGTACATATCGCAGTTAAAAAACGGAAAACTTCCGCCTCCTACTCCGGAAGTTTCTATGATACTTGCCAAAGTGTGCAATTCTCACGATGAGTCAAAATTAATATTTCAAGGATATATAGAAAAAGCGCCGGAAGTGATAAAACAGTATATGCTTGCGTCATCCGAACTTAACAAAGCTATGCTCGAAGCACTTTATAAGTTTTCCAATGACGGCAGAATGGCAGATGAAGCAAGGAATTATCTTAAACAACTTGATATACTTTCGACTATCGAAATGTCATCAAAATATATGAAAGACGGTAAAATCGATATATCTGCAGAATTCGTGAAGCAACTTACGCTTGAATCAGGCGGCGCTGTCGAAGATAAGAATATGACTACTCTTTTTCTCGGAGACCCGGCGATGTCACCGACAATACCTATTCACTCATTTATACAGATATCGCCCACGCGCGCCGAGCTTCTTAAACCGCGCGATGTTATAGCGTTTTATCCGTTCGGAAAAAAACAGGCAGTGCTGAGGCGAGTGTATTTTGAAAGAGATAAAATACTTCTCATACCAGATGACAGAATGAGTGAGATTTTTATAATAGAAAGTTTTGATGAAATAAACTATATAGGAAAAGTTGCTTCGTACAGAATAGACTTATAAAAGGGACCCCGCGCTTTTAGCAGCGCGGGGTTTTGTTAACTGTATTTTTGATTGTTGTTTTTCTGAGAAAACATGAAAAAAGATAATTTAGTGTTACTGTGCCTGTTTTTC
>JAAWDW010000063.1 GCA_022793975.1 Bacillota bacterium | reverse complement strand
GGTTACATATATGAGCGATTCCTTTCCGATGCCTCTTAACGAAAAAGAGGAGGAATACTATCTGAGCTTGTATCAGACGGGGGATGAGGAAGCGAAAATGGTACTCATCGAACGCAATCTCAGGCTTGTCGCACATATAGCAAAAAAATATACTGTGACAACCTGCAGCCCCGACGACCTGATATCAATAGGTACAATAGGATTGATAAAAGCAGTGAATACATACAGCAGCAAGCGAAGTACGAGGCTCGGTACATATGCCGCAAAGTGCATCGAAAACGAAATACTTATGAGCATAAGATCAGCAAAGAAAAACAGAGGAGAAGTCTCGCTTAATGAGCCGCTCGGAACGGATAAAGACGGCAATGAGATAAGTTTTAACGATATACTCGGTACAGACCCCGATGCGATAATAGACGATATAAATCTTAAAATGCAGATATCTTCTCTTTACAAAGCTATTGAGGAAGAGCTCGACGAGCGGGAAAAACTCGTCATAATAAGGCGCTACGGCATATATAATCAGGAAAGCAAGACACAGCGCGAAGTCGCGCGGGAACTCGGCATAAGCCGCTCGTACGTATCGAGAATAGAGAAAAAGGCTCTGCAGAAACTAAAGTCAAAAATAAGTCATTAAAAATACATACGGAAATATAAAACGGGTATCCAACTTATTGGCAATACCCGTTTTTCATTTTTTGATTTTCTTTAATAAATCCGGCTGATTATATTATGCATATACGTCCGTATGCCACGGAAGTTTTATACCCTTTTTAAAAGCTTCATATGTTGCCGGCGTTTCGTCAAGGAAATACGGGCGTGCTATATTACCATTGGCATCCCAGTCGCATCCGTCCCACCATACTGCCATCTTTACTCTGTCAAAATTCTTTATTCCCGCAAACATATTATTTATCCAAGCAGCTTTATCACCGCCTATACTTGATGATGCAAACTCGGTGATCATAAACGGCTGTGAAAACCATTTGCAGTATGCTGCATAAAGATCATTATAAAGCGCTCCGAAACTCTGCCATTTTTCGCCGCTGTAATATGTACCGGTGTTATATGCCGTCATTCCCACTATATCCACATATTTGTCTCCCGGATAATACATAAGTGCATGATTCCAGTCAAAATTAGGGTAAGATACCGAATTAGGGTTCCATATCCAAATTGTATTTTCATTGGCCCCGCTCTTCTCGAATATTGAATATATGTATTTGTAAGCCTCTTTGAACACTTCCGTATCTTTTGATGTGTTATATGCAGAGTACGGACACCAGTCTCCGTTCATTTCATTAAAAGGTCTGAAAAGCACCGGATGCGCAAATTCCTTTACTGCATTTGCATATTCGTAAAGATAGTTGTCATACTCTCCATTAAGAATATTGTATATCATATTGTCGGATGCGTGTGATGTCTGGAGTGTGAGTTCAAGTATTTTGCCGTTTGCATAAGCATCGCTGAGCCTTTTCTGAAGTACCGGAACCGTCGTATTCACAACTTCCGTATAGCTAAGTATTACAGGAAATTTATAACCAAAATCCTCTTCATACTGAAGAAGTCTTGCATAGCCTGTATAATCCACTTCAGGTTCGAAAAGTCCCCAGGAAAGCTGTGCATTTTCACTGAAATATTTATTGTAAAATTCCTGCGTTTCCTGATTCCAGCTGCGATCCTCCGGTCTGACTTTGACCGATGTACGAATAAATCCGCTGTTTGTCGGCATCATAGTTCTGAAGCTTTCCGCAAGATACCTGTATCCGCCGCCTGATTCTATGGTAATTGACGACTTTACAAAAATAGTATATATGTATCCTCCGCTTTGAATTTCCAGGCAGGCATAATGATTTTTATCATTTGCCACTCTCGAAAGTTTATCGCGCTGCCAGGTTGTAACATCTACGCTGTATCCGCCTATCTGCTCCGTACGCCTGTATCCGTTTTTATGATCTGCCGTATTTTCCAGGAACTTATTTGAATATCCTATATAGCCTTCCTTTGACAAGCCCTGCATATCCTGTTTATATATTTCAATACGTTTCTCACTGTTTTCAAGTACTGTGACAATATCCGAATACGTCATATCAACACGCATCCCTTTGTCTACAGAAAGTTCATAACCACCGGTATAGTTGGTAAACGTGTCATAGACTCCGGCGCTTGTCATCACATAGGATGTTCCCGACTGCTGTGCCGCATATACGCTTCCCTCCATTATTTCCGCAAATGAAAACACCGTGCAGGAAAGTGTCATTGCCGCTGTGATTAAAAATGCTATTGTCTTCTTCACGATTTATCCCCTTTCAAATTTTCTATATTTTCCTATTAAAATTTCTGCCGTCCGTATGCCATCGACTGCAGCAGACATAATGCCTCCCGCATATCCCGCTCCTTCACCTGCGGGATAAAGTCCTTTTATATTTGATTCGTGATTTTCGTCTCTCGGTATTCTCACGGGAGATGAGCTTCTGCTCTCTACCGCTGTCAGCACCGCATCGGGCGCATCGAATCCTTTCATCTTTTTCGCCAATTTCGGTACCGCTTCTTCTATCGCGCACACCGCAAACTCCGGAAGTGAATTCCTCACCTTTATACCTGCTCCGTCCGCTTCGGAAAATTCTTTCCATGTCGCCCGCGGCGGCTTGTTGGCCGCAAGACCGTTTTCAAAAGCAAGTCTTTCGTATTTTTCTTGGAATGCTATACCGGAAAGCGGATCATCATCCCCGAAATCTTCTTTCCGCACATCTACCAATAGGCCGCTGTTTGCAAATTTGCCGCCGCGACAACTCAGGCTCATTCCATTTGTCACGGTCATTCCTTTTTCCGATGAAGCCGCTATTACCTCTCCGCCAGGGCACATACAAAATGTGTATACTCCGCGTCCTTCTTCGCTTCTATACGAAAGCTTATATTCCGCAGGCGGCAGACATAGCTCACTATGCGGTTTTCCGTACTGAGCTATGTCTATCAGATGCTGAGGATGTTCTATTCTGACGCCTATCGAAAACGGCTTTTGCTCCATTAAAATTCCCTGAGCACAGAGTTTTCTTATGGTGTCTCTGGCACTGTGACCAACTGCAAGCACGAGTGCCTGTGTTTCTATTTTGCGCGTCTTTCTCTCTGCAGTTCTTGCTGCGCTGCTGCTTTTTCCCGCAGCGTTTATGATCGACAAGTCTGTAGATTCCGCCGCTGTCTTTTCCGGCGGCTCTGACACTATTACCGCCTTCATTCTGCCTTCTTCTGTTTCTATTGCTTCCAGCCTGGTTTCGAAAAGCACTTCACCTCCGAGAGACACT
>JAAWDW010000062.1 GCA_022793975.1 Bacillota bacterium | reverse complement strand
CGAAGAGCGGATCAATGTTAAGACCTCCATGCCCCGTTGTGCTCTTCTTCATCTTGCTCTCGCCTTCGCCGACTTCAAGCCCCGCTGCATCTTGCGGATCATAGACTACTATACCCTGACGAGCAATGCCGTAAAGTATCGGAAAATCGAGCTGTTTGTCATTCGCTTCAAGATCCATAAAAAGCTCATAGACCTCATCAACAACTTCGTCAATACGGGCATCTTTTTTATCTATCTTATTTATAAGAAGTATCGGATTAAGCCCCTGTTCGAGTGATTTTTTGAGTACGAATCTCGTCTGCGGCATCGGGCCTTCCGAAGAATCGACCAGCAGTATTACTGTATCAACCGTCTTCATTATACGCTCTACTTCCGATGAAAAATCGGCATGCCCCGGAGTGTCGACTATGTTTATCTTAACATCCCCGTGCATTACGGAACAATTCTTGGAATATATCGTGATCCCGCGCTCACGTTCAATATCATCGCTGTCCATTACGCAGTCTACAGTCCTTCATTGGCGCGAAATACTCCGCTCTGGTTGAGAAACGCGTCCACAAGTGTTGACTTCCCCGCATCTACATGGGCAATTACCGCTATATTTATGATTTTTTCTTTACCGGCCATAGTAACGCCTCTTTTCCTGATTTATCAAGCGTCCGTACCTTCTCGGTACGTACTCTTTATCTGATAATATAACTTTAATATTTTATCATAAACCAAGCCTGACTGCAAGAAATATTGCATATGTAAAATGTATATAAATTGCTTGCAAATCAACAGACTTGCGTTTATAATAAAGATATAGAAAAGAGCCGCCGATGAACGGTTTGCTCTGAGATTGATAGTTTTAATAAACCGCACAATTCAGCGCTTGGGCGGTTTATTGCTTTTTTGTGATTATGTATGTTACATATACAATATCGAGAATCAGAGCTGTAAAAGCTATTATCTCCATTATGTTCATACGCATCACCCCCTTTTAAGGGAGCAAACCGTCCACCGTATATCAGAAAGCTCTTTTCTATGTACATATTATATCATGCAAAATATTTCCATTCAACCTCTTTTTGTTATTTTATGTATAATTTTACTGTTTTTACTGTATTGTTTCGGCGATGAAATTTCATACATTCACGGCTTAGGCGCATTTTGCATATAATATTACCGATAATCATTTATTGGGAGGAAATCTTATGCCAAGTGTATATTTAAGTCCGTCCGTCCAGGATTTTAACGAAACAATTCTCGGCGAAAGCGAAGAATATTACATGAATCTTGTCGTTGACGCTATGGTGCCTTATCTTAGGGCAAGCGGAATTTCATTTATAAGAAACAATCCGTACGACAGTCTTTCACAGGTAATAGCTCAGTCCAATGCAGGCGACTATGACCTTCATCTCGCCCTTCATTCAAACGCATCTCCGGAAAACTTAAGCGGAATGCTTATGGGTCCGGATGTATATTACTATGCTTACAGCGAAGCCGGAGAAGCCGCTGCCAATATATTTGCGGATAATCTGAAAACAATTTACCCGAATCCTAATCTCGTGACCGTAATTCCAAATACTACACTCGCGGAATTAAGACGCACAAGAGCGACAGCCGTACTTATCGAACTCGCATACCACGACAACTATCAGGATGCGACTTGGATTGCCGACAACATAGATACAATTGCGCGCAATCTTGTACTTTCGCTCACCGAATATTTCGGAATACCTTTTGTAAATCCGCAGTAAATATGCTATACTGTACATATGGATAAATTAAAAGAAATAATTGAGAATTTAATAAAAAGTCTGAACAGCAGCGGAGAGCCGTCGCTTATAAAGCTCGTTTTCGGTGACCTCAGGAAAAAGTCTCTTCCTTATAAAAAAGTAACCATGCGGCCTGTAAAAATCGGCGGCAGCTTCGTCTTTCAGACTGAATATACATATTCCAACAAAGTAATTCACGAAAACATCAGTCTTGACGAAGCCTGCGAACTTGCTGAAGCCCTCATAGTGCGCGACTTCAAACAGATAAATGCCTTTACGGAGGAAGGCGAAACGCAGATACTCGCATCAAGACCGGACAACCCTAAAATTATCGAACGTAAAAACAAAGTGGTTTCGGTCAAAAAATGCAGTGCCTGTGCTTCCGACAGATTTTCACACAACAGAAACAAGAAGCGCATCATTCCCGACGGCGTGCCCTGCGATTTTCTCATTCGTCTCGGCGTTATGGACAAAGACGGACGTGTATACAAGAAGCATTATGCCAAGTACCGTCAAATCAACAGGTATCTTGAAATTGTCGACGATGCGCTCTTTTATCTTCCTGAGACGGACAGACCTTTGCGTATCATAGACTTTGGCTGCGGCAAAGCATATCTTACCTTTGCCCTCTATTACTATCTTAAAGTGCTGCACGGCAGGAATGTAGAAATCATCGGACTTGACCTCAAAGAAAATGTCATTGCATTCTGCTCTGAAGTAGCGCGTGATCTCGGATACAGCGAACTCAAATTTCTGCTCGGTGATATTGCCGACTACACAAACGACTACGCCGATATGGTGGTTACACTTCACGCCTGCGATACCGCTACCGACTATGCTCTTATAAACGCCGTATCGTGGAATGCTCCCGTAATACTTTCCGTACCCTGCTGTCAGCATGAACTTTTTAAGCAAATTTCCGACCCTCTTCACGAGCCTATGTTCAAACACGGTATATTGAAAGACCGTTTTACCGAAATACTCACAGACGGACTGCGGGCCCTCAAACTCGAAGAAGCAGGCTACAAAGTATCACTCATCGAATTCACATCTCTTGAACATACAGCGCGCAATATAATGATACGTGCTGTTAAAGACACAAGCGCGAAATTCTCCGGTGACATCGCAAACGGCGCTAACGAAGAAAATGCTGGCGCAGATATCATAAAAAATGAAACTGCCGATGCTAAGCGCAGAGAAAAAGCAGCGCGCGAATACGAAGCACTGCGAGATTTTTACAAAGTTTCGCCTACCATTGATAAGCTCGTAATCAGATAGTCTTTTTCAAACGTTAATTTGAATACATCTGAATATTTCTTTTTTCTATACATTTTGACCCCCTTTGCCAAACATTTATGTCCGGCAAAGGGGGTCAATTTAAAACATTTGATTTTTCTTATTATACGATTCTACAAAATATCTTTGCAGTTATTTGCTGTTTCTTAAGATCATACATATTTGCGCATATATTTCAGAGCATTTTTTTCAAGCCTCGATACCTGCGCCTGGCTTATAGATATTTCCTCCGCTACTTCCATCTGCGTTTTGCCTTCGAAAAAACGCAGTTCAAGTATGTGACGTTCACGCGGCGAAAGCTTGGCCATTGCCTCTGCAAGTGCAATATTCTCTATCCAGTGTACGTCGCTGTTTTTCGTATCTTTCACCTGATCCATTACATATATCGGATCGCCGTCATCGTGGACCACCGGTTCATAAAGCGAAATAGGCTCTTGTATCGCATCAAGCGCCAGCACGAGATCTTCACGCGGTATTGCCATCTCCGTGGCAATTTCCGAAATGCTCGGCTCACGCTGCATTTCTCTACCCATCCGCTCTCTTATCGAAAGCGCCTTATAAGCAGTATCGCGCAGCGACCGCGATACTCGTATACTGTTGTTGTCTCTGAGATATCGTCTTACTTCACCTATTATCATAGGTACTGCGTATGTGGAAAACTTAACGCCGTGTGATGTATCAAAATTGTTTATCGCTTTTATAAGTCCTATACATCCCACCTGAAACAGATCATCGGGATTTTCACCTCTGTTCCCGAAACGCTGTATTACGGAAAGGACCAGTCTCAGATTGCCCCTGATAAACTCATCTTTGACATCTTTGTCCCCCGCTTTTATTTTTTCCATCATCTCTTTCATTTCAGCATCCTTATATACAGGAAGCTTCGCGGTATTTACACCGCATATTTCCACTTTGCTTACCATAATGCCATACCCCTCCGGCTCATTTGTATATTTTAATATTGTACAAATGATGAGTATTTTATTCCGGCGCCTTTGAGTTTAAAGTAGGTATTTTTTTCAATGTGAAAATCTGTCTGATTTGTTTAAATATATACAAGAGTTGAGAATCAGTTATCCTAATCTTCGTATTTCGCGCTGAAGTCTGCTGATTATTTTCTTTTCAAGCCTCGATATATACGACTGTGATATTCCCATACGGTCAGCCACTTCTTTCTGCGTCATTTCTTTGCCGTTCACAAGTCCGAAACGCATTTCCATAAGCTGTTTTTCTCTGGCATTCAATTTGCCCATCGCATACGTCAGAAGGTCTTTGTTAACTTCCTCTTCAATATGACTGTATACTATATCGCTCTCCGTTCCGAGTATATCTGACAGCAAAAGTTCATTCCCATCCCAATCTGTGTTCAGCGGCTCGTCAAACGAAACCTCACTTTTTGTTTTATTATTCCTCCTAAGATACATAAGTATTTCATTTTCTATGCAGCGTGAAGCGTATGTCGCAAGTTTTATATTTTTGCCGGAATTAAATGTATTCACAGCCTTTATAAGCCCTATCGTACCAATAGATATAAGATCTTCTACATTTATTCCCGCACTGTCAAACTTTTTGGCTATGTACACAACAAGTCGCAGATTGCGCTCAATGAGGACTGCGCGCGCCTCCTGACTTCCTTTATCGAATTCCTCAAGCATCTTTTTTTCTTCTTCTGGCGAAAGCGGCGGAGGAAGAACGTCACTTCCGCCTATATAAAAAAATTCCTCTACGTCCGGCATTCCGAGCCAGTTTTCAAGTATTTTAAGCAAAGATTTTATCTTTATCATATAAGTTCCCCTCCCAAAATCTCTTTATTAAGCAAAATATCAAATCGCTCTTCCGCGCTGCTTTCTGCAAATTCACCCTCATATACGGCGATTACCGCAGGCTTTAGCCTACGTTCCTCTTCTCCTGTATCCGCAACAAGACAGTCGGCTCTGAACCCCTGCATCACTCCGTATTTCGTACCTGCCGCCCGGAATGGTATAACGCAATACCTTTCTGCCGCTTCCTCTTCTGTCATTTCTTTAATTATCTCTTCTGCCTTGCTTTTTGAGATAACGGAGACAGGCGCTCCGGATACAGGATCGCGCAGACCGTTTCCTGTG